>NZ_JBITZP010000057.1:0-38476 GCF_044546945.1 Kitasatospora sp. NPDC053057
TGGCACGCTGTTGAGTTCTCAAGGAACGGACGCTTCCTTCGGACCGCCTTCCAGCGGGCCCTCCGGGCGCTTCGTTCTTTCGTGTTTCCAGCTTACCAGATGTTTTCCGCTCCGTTTTCCGGAGTTTCTTTCATCCGATTCCCGCTGGCGGGATTTCCTTCGAACTTCGCTCCGAAGCTTATCAAAGCTTTCGGTGTGCGCAGTCCGGGGGATTTGCTTCGTCGGAGGGCGCGCATTTCGTGAAACGCGCTCGCCTCGATTTCGGCGGTGTCGTAGACACTAACGCCCGGGCCCGACTGTTGTCCAGTCAGTCCCAACCGTTCAAACCTACTAGCCCGTCCTCGCCACGTCAATGGTTTGGCCGGGATGAGAGAAGACTAGCAGGTCAGCGGCCTGTTGATCACATCGGCTCAGGCCGCGACCGGCTGCAGGTCCGCCCGATCGGCCGCGTCCACATCGCCGAACTCTCCGCCCTCCGCGGCCTTTCGGCCGAGCACCAGGGCGTACAGGAGGAAGGCGACCTCGGCCAGTACGCCGATCGAAATGCGGGCCCAGGTCGGCAGGCCGGACGGAGTCACGAAGGCTTCGAGCACTCCGGAGACCGCCAGCACCGTCGCCAGGCCGATGGCCATCCCGATGATCGAGCGGCCCTGTTCCGCCAGCGCCACCCCGCGCGTCCGCGGACCGGGGTCGATGACGGTCCAGCCGAGCCGCAGGCCGAGCCCGCCGGCCACGAAGACCGCGGTCAGCTCCAGCAGACCGTGCGGGATGAGCAGACCGAGGAAGATGTCGAGCCGCCCGGCGGAGGCCATCAGTCCGATGCCGACACCGAGGTTGACCACGTTGGTCCACATCACCAGGAGCACCGGAATGCCCAGCGCGATCCCGTAGAGCAGGCACTGCACGGCGACCCAGGCGTTGTTCGTCCAGACCTGGGCGGCGAAGGAGCTGGCCGGCCGGTCCGAGTAGTAGGCCTCGTACTGTCCGCCGGGGCGGGTCATCTCCCGCAGTTGATCTGGGGCGATGAGGCTGTTGCGGACCTCGGGGTGGGTGGCCATCCACCAGGCGAGCAGCACGGTGACGGCCAGCGAGACGGCCGCGACCGGCACCCACCAGCGGCGGGCGCGGTACAGCGCGGCCGGGAAGCTCACCGTGTAGTAGCGGGCGACGTCCTGCCAGCCGTTGGTCCGGGCGCCGGTCACCGCGCTGCGGGCCCGCGAGACCAGGCCGGTCAGCCGGCCGACCAGGGCCGGGTCCGGCGCGGCGGCCTGGACCTTGGCGAGGTGTCCGGTGGCGCGCTGGTAGAGGGTGACCAGCTCGTCGGCCTCCTCGCCGCTGAGCCGGCGCCTACGGGCGAGGGCGTCCAGCCGGGCCCACTCCCCCTGGTGGGTGGCGACGAAGACGTCCAGGTCCATTCGGCGGCTCCATGGTCGGCGATGGCGCGAGGCGCGCGTGCGCGGTCGGGCAGGTACGTACGGACACGTGCGGGCCCAGCATGCCAGGAGCCGCCGCCGGTTCGGCCGTCGGGATCTCACTTCCCGTGCGCCCACCGGGCGCCGTATGTTTGCGGCTGCGGATCAGACTGCGGAGAGCGGGCAGTGGGGGGCCGATCCGACCGCACTCCCCCGTCCCGCACGAGCGTGAACGGACAGGTGTCTTGAGCGACCTGGTGACGGGTGAGGCGGTCGTCCTCGACCTGCAGACGGCGAAGCTTCCGAGCAGGGCGCTGGCGATCGTGCTCGACCTGCTCGTCGAGTTCGCCGCCCTGTTCATCTGCACGCTGGTGATGAGCGTCGCCCTGTCCGACCTCGACAGCGCGGCGCTGACGGCCACCATGCTCGGCATGATGGTCTTCTTCCTGGTCGCCCTGCCGGTGATGATCGAGAGCCTCACCCACGGGCGCTCGCTCGGCAAGGCCGCGCTCGGCCTGCGGGTGGTGCGCACCGACGGCGGTCCGGTGCGGTTCCGGCACTCGCTGGTGCGCGGGCTGGTCGGCTTCTTCGAGGTGATCGCGATAACCGGCGCCCCGGCCGTGATCACCTCCGCGCTGAACTCGGACGGCAAGCGGCTCGGCGACATCTTCGCCGGGACGGTGGTGATCCGCGAGCGCACCCCGGGTGTGGGCGGGGCGGCCGGCCCGCTGCCGCCGGTGCACCCGCAACTGCTGCACGACATGGGCCGCGAGCTGGTCTCGATGGACTTGTCGGCGGTGCCCGAGCCGCTCTGGCTCGCCACCCGCCAACTGCTGGGCCGGATCGGCCAGTTGGATCCGAGCGTGACGTTCCGGATGTCCGCCGGGCTGGCCGAGGACCTGGCCGCCCGGATCGGGAACCCGGTGCCGCAGGGCCTGCACCCGGCCGCCTACCTGGGGGCGGTGCTCACCGAGCGCCAGCGCCGGGAGTGGATGCGCGCCCAGCAGCAGTTCGCGGCAGCGGTCGCCGCCCAGGCGCCCGCCCCGCACCCGGTGGCCATGCCCGACGGCCGGCCGCACCGCGTCCTCGGCGTGCCCGCCGCGCCGGCGCCCGTACCGGCGCCCCCCTCGTACCAGCCGACCCAGGTCGCCCCGGCGACCCCGTCCTTCATCAAGCCCGCGCAGCCCGCCGCGCCCGCCCCCGACGCCGGCTTCGCCCCGCCCGCCTGAGCCCCGCCCGCCTGAGCCCCACCTTCCAGAGCCCCGCCGCCCCCGCGCTCCTGCTCCCCTACTCCTGCTCCCCCACCGCCCAGGCGTTCGGCGGCGACGCCAGCTCCTCCAGCTCGATCCCCGCTGCCGCCAGCACCACGTCCCCCGCCAGGTGCACGACCTGCTGCTCCCCCGTCTCCAGGTCCGCCACCTGGTACCGCTCGACCACCAGCGGCCCCGAGTCCGTCTCGTGGGTGTCCACGCCCTCCAGCAGCCACCCCTGGTCGAAGGTGCGCGGCGCCAGCACCGGCTCGGTGAACGCCACCAGCCGCACCCGCGCGCTCGCCCCCTCCCGCAGCCGCAGCATCCGGGCGGTGGCGACCAGGAAGGCGGGCGAGCTCCCGGTGAAGCCGTGCGCCCGGTCGTTCCCCTCCGTCGCGTGCTCGCCGCCCGGGTCCGCCGCGTCGGTACGGACCCAGGCGACCCCGTCCACCGCGCCGCCGCGCACCTGCCAGCCGCCGGCCCGCAGCTCCATCCGCAGCGGCCGGGCGCGCGAGTCCAGCGTCAGGTCGACGCTGCCGATCACCCGGCCGTCCGGCGCGTAGGTCTTGGAGACGTACCGCCACCCGGCCGCCCCGGGGGCGCAGCTGAAGCGCTCCTCGCCGAGCAGCACGTGGTCATGAGCGTCGTGGAGCGAGTACCGACCGTTGGGCATGCCCGAAAGCCTACGTGCGCGTCCGCGTGCAACATTTCCCGGAGCCGCGCGCATTAGGGGGGTGGACGGCGCGGGAGAGACGCCGTCACGACGACGAGAGGGGGTGCGGATGGCGAAGCAGACGCGCGACGCGGAGTTCACGGACTACGTGACCTCCAGGAGCGGCTGGCTGCGGAAGGTCGCCTATCTGCTGTGCGGGGACTGGCACCGGGCCGACGACCTGGTGCAGGAGACCATCACCAAGCTGTACGTGCACTGGTCGAAGGCGAGCCGGGCGGACAACCTCGACGGCTACGCCCGCCGCACGCTGGTCAACACCTTCCTCGCCGAGCAGCGCACCTCCTGGTGGCGCCGGACGATCCGCACCGACATCGACCCGGAGGCGCTGGTCGCGAGCCTCGACCTGGACACCTCGCTCGACCTGCGCCGGGCCCTCGCGGCCCTGCCGCCCCGGCAGCGGGCCACCGTCGTCCTGCGCTACTACTGCGACCTGTCGATCGACCAGGCCGCCGAGGCCCTGGGCTGTTCCTCGGGGAACGTGAAGAGCCAGAGCTCGCGTGCCCTGGACAGCCTCCGCCGCAGCCTCGTCCCCGTCACAGCCCACGTCGCAGCCACCGTTCCCGTTCCCACTGTCGCAGAGAGGGCATCATGACCAACCTCGACAACACCGAACTGACGGCCCGCCTGGCGGAGTTGGCCGACGAGCCGGCCCCGCCACCCGCCTTCGACCTCACGGCGTCCATCACCCGGGGACGGGCCCGGCGGCGGACCCGGCAGCGCGCCGCGATCGGTGCGGTGGCCGCCGCGACGGCGCTCATGGTCGGCTTCACGGTCATGCTGCCCCGGGCCGGCAACGCGACGCCCGCCGCAGCGCCGGTCCCCGTCACGGCCGCGGCCGCCCCGACGCCGTCCGCCGCCGACCGGGCCGTCGACGGCACCCCCCTACTGACCTCCGAGCTCAAGGTCGGCTGGCTGCCCGACTGGGTGGACCGCGACCACGGCCTCGGCTACGCCGCGGGCACCTTCGGTTCCAACATCACCGTCTACGAACCGAGGCTGGGCATGCGGCGCCTCCAGATCGTCCTGCGCGCCCCGGGTCCGGAGCCGGCCCTCAACACCCGTCCGGACGAGGCGAAGGTCCCGGCCGAGCCGATCAACGGCCGGACGGCGTACTGGGTCGAGCATCCGGCCGAGCCCCGCTACGACACCAGCACCCGGGTCCTGCGCTGGCAGGCCGCCGACGGCCAGTGGGCGCAGATCACGGCGGAGCACTACGCCCCCGCCCTCATCCCCGACGCCGACCTGATCCGGATCGCCGAGTCCGTCACGAGCAGCAGCCGGGACGTCCCGCTGCCGTTCTGGCTGAGCGGCCTGCCGTCGTCCATCCGGCCGGACTCGACCAGTCTGACCCGCCCGAACGGCACACCGGTCTGGGAGTCGAGCGTCAACCTGAGGGTCGGCGACAAGGTCGTCACCGTCGCGATGGTCCCGGAGGGCGGCAAGCTGATGGACCTCTCCCCCGACCCGACGTGCCGGCACGAGGCGGGCCTGCAGATCTGCGCGAGCGCGCTTCCCGAGACCCTGCCGCTGCTCGACCAGGTCGGCGGCCTCACCGGCCTGCTGAACCTGGTGCACGTCACCGGCCCGGACGAGAGCACCTGGACCACCAGCAACCTGCGCTGAGCCCGGACGCGCCGGTGGCCGGCACCCACGGGGGGTGCCGGCCACCGGCGTTGCAGCGTCACCGCATCAGTAGCGGTACTGCTCCGACTTGTACGGGCCCTCGACCGGAACGCCGATGTAGTCGGCCTGCTCCTGGGTCAGGGTGGTCAGCTTCACGCCCAGCGCGTCCAGGTGCAGGCGGGCGACCTTCTCGTCCAGGTGCTTCGGCAGCACGTAGACGCCGATCGGGTACTGCTCGGTCTTCGTGAACAGCTCGATCTGGGCGATCGTCTGGTTCGCGAAGGAGTTGGACATCACGAAGGACGGGTGGCCGGTCGCGTTGCCCAGGTTCAGCAGGCGGCCCTCGGAGAGGACGATGATGGTGCGGCCGTCGGCCTTGCGCCACTCGTGGACCTGCGGCTTGATCTCGGTCTTCACGACGCCGTCGAGCTTGGCCAGGCCGGCCATGTCGATCTCGTTGTCGAAGTGGCCGATGTTGCCGACGATGGCCTGGTGCTTCATCCGGGCCATGTGCGAGGCCATGATGATGTCCTTGTTGCCCGTGGTCGTGATGAAGATGTCGGCGATCTCGACGACGTCGTCCAGCGTGGCGACCTGGTAGCCGTCCATCGCCGCCTGGAGCGCGCAGATCGGGTCGATCTCGGTGACGATGACGCGGGCGCCCTGGCCGCGCAGCGACTCGGCGCAGCCCTTGCCGACGTCGCCGTAGCCGCAGACGACCGCGACCTTGCCGCCGATCAGGACGTCGGTGGCGCGGTTGATGCCGTCGATGAGCGAGTGGCGGCAGCCGTACTTGTTGTCGAACTTCGACTTGGTGACCGAGTCGTTGACGTTGATCGCCGGGAACAGCAGCTGGCCGTCACGGTGCATCTCGTACAGGCGGTGGACACCGGTGGTGGTCTCCTCGGTCACGCCCTTGATGGTGGCGGCGACCTCGGTCCACTTGTTCGGGGTGTCCTTGAGGGTGCGGTTGAGCAGCTCGAGGATGATCCGGAACTCGTCGTTGTCCGCGGTGGACGGGTCCGGAGCGGCACCGGCCTTCTCGAACTCGACGCCCTTGTGGATCAGCAGGGTGGCGTCGCCGCCGTCGTCCAGGATCATGTTCGGGGTCTTGCCGTCAGGCCAGGTCAGCGCCTGCTCGGTGCACCACCAGTACTCCTCCAGGGTCTCGCCCTTCCAGGCGAAGACCGGCACGCCCTGCGGGTTCTCCGGGGTGCCCTCCGGGCCGACCGCGATGGCGGCCGCCGCGTGGTCCTGGGTGGAGAAGATGTTGCAGGAGCACCAGCGGACCTCGGCACCGAGCGCCGTCAGGGTCTCGATCAGCACGGCGGTCTGGATGGTCATGTGCAGCGAGCCGGTGATCCGGGCGCCGGCCAGCGGCTGCGACTCGGCGTACTCGGCGCGGATGGACATCAGGCCGGGCATCTCGTGCTCGGCCAGCTGGATCTCCTTGCGGCCGAACGGCGCCAGGGAAAGGTCGGCGACCTTGAAGTCACCGGTGATGTCGGTCGACATGCGTCTGCTCCTCGCTGATGGGGTGGGGCGGGGCCAAGGTACGGATGTGCGTTGCGCATGGCGGGCCGTCCGGGTGCACGGCTACGCCGGGGCGACCTGATCCCGTGGTGCGGACCGGTTCCCCGCTGCGCAGCACAAACCGTCGGAGGACCTCTCTCCCTCGACCGGCGCACACCCTGGGGGTACGGACCGCCGATCGACCGCCATCAGCAGCGACGTTCTGGCTCTGGTGACGAATCTACACCGGCAGCCCCACCGGCCGTCTGCGGATGACCGATTTCGGTCGCCGATCCGACCGCCGCTCGACCCCGGCCCGCAAGCGCCGGCCCGCGAGCGCCGGGCGGACGGTGCGTCAGTGCGCCGCGGCCGGCCCGGGACCGCCCGGGGTGGCGGCCGGGTCCTCGCCCGCGGCGGCCTTCTCGGCGCTGTAGACGTCCGGTTCCAGGTAGATCGCCCGGGCGATCGGGACGGCCGCCCGGACCCGCTCCTCGGCCGCGTCGATGGCCAGCGCCACCCGGGCGGCGCTGTCCTCCGCGTTGACGGCGATCTTGGCGGCGACCAGCAGTTCCTCCGGCCCGAGGTGCAGGGTGCGCATGTGGATCACCCCGGTGACGGCCTCGCCGTCCACCAGCGCGGCGCGGATCCGCCGCACCGACTCCTCGTCGGCGGACTCGCCGACCAGCAGCGACTTGGTCTCCAGCGCGAGCACCACGGCGATCAGCACCAGCAGCACGCCGATGCACAGGGTGCCGACGCCGTCCCAGACGCCGTTGCCGGTGGCCACCGTGAGCGAGACCCCGAGCAGCGCGAGCACCAGGCCGATCAGCGCGCCGGTGTCCTCCAGCAGCACCACCGGCAGCTCCGGCGCCTTGGCGGTGCGGATGTACCGCACCCAGCCCTGGCCGCCCTTGGCCTTGACGGACTCGCGCACCGCGGTGCGGAAGGACCAGCCCTCCATCGCGATGGCGAAGAACAGCACGCCCACCGCCCAGCCCCAGGACTCCAGCGCCTCGGGGTGGTTGACCTTGTGCCAGCCCTCGTAGACCGCGAACAGGCCGCCCACGCTGAACAGCACGATCGCCACCAGAAAGCCGTAGACGTAACGCTCGCGCCCGTACCCGAACGGGTGCTCCTCGTCCGCCGCCCGGCGCGCCCGCCTGCCGCCGATCAGCAGCAGCACCTGGTTGCCGGAGTCGGCCACCGAGTGCACGCCTTCGGCCAGCATCGAGGAGGAGCCGGTGAAGCCGAAGGCGGTGAACTTGGCCGCAGCGATCGCCAGGTTCGCGGACAGCGCCGCCACCAGTGCCTTCGTCCCGCCCTCTGTACTCATGCGCCCACCTCGCTGCGCTCGGCAGGGGCATTCGCCCACACGCACCTGCCGATGGCTCGCTCGCTCCGCTCGTTCACTCGCCGAGCGTAGACATCCCCGCTCAGGACTGCGCGGCGGCGAGCCCCAGGTAGACGGCGGCGAAGTCGGTCAGCGCGATCAGGTCGGCCAGCGCGTGCAGCGGGTCCGGGAGGGTGCTCGCGTACTCGGTCAGCCGCACCTCGTGGGCGGCGGCCAGCCGGTGCGCGCGGCTGACGCCGAAGCTGCGCGGCCGCTCGTCGTCCTCGGTCACCTCGGTGGGGCCGTCCTGGTCCTCCGACGAACCCGTACCGGGCACGTGCCGCAGCAGCAGGACCTGCAGGTACAGCGGGTCGGGCTCCTCGACCCGGTCACGGAAGAAGTCGTCCGGGTCCGCGCCCGCGCCCAACTGGCCGGTGAACATGCCCCGGTGGGCGGTGAGCACCTGCGGCAGCGCCCCGGCCAGCGCCGGGCGGCCGGCCCGGTCGGCCAGCTGGGCGGCGAACCGGGCGGCGGCCGCGCCGGCGACCGGGCCCTCGGCCCAGAGCAGCGGGACCGTCCCGGCCAGCCGGGCGGCCAGCCCCTTCGCCGGGTTGGTGTACGCGGCGGCGTCCGGGCGGCAGCGCACGGCGGTGGCGTCCAGCAGGTCGGCGACGGCAGGCAGCGCGTCGTACGGCAGCTGGGTGAGGCCGAGCTTCTGGGCGAGCGCCAGCAGCGGGGTCAGGTGGGACCACAGGGCGGCCGGGTCCTCGGCCGGCAGGTCCGGCTCGGCGGCCGGCGCGGCGGGCGCCCCCTCCTCGGGCAGCACCGCGGCGACGTACGGCAGCGGCAGCGCGCGCACCTGCAGCGCGGCCTCGGCCAGCGGGCTGCCGGTCGGGGCGGTGACGACGACGGCGCAGCCGCGCGCGTACGCCTGCTCGGCGAGGCTGATCAGGCCCTGCTCACCGCCGTCGGCGGAGCTGACCACCAGCAGGTCGAGCGGGCCGGCCCAGCCGGGCAGCTGCCAGCCGAGCCCGGCGGTGAAGGCGGGCGGGGCTCCGGCCCGGTCGGCGCGCGGGGCGGCGGCCTCGGTCGGCGGCAGCGGGGTGACCAGGGTGGCGGACCCGGCGAGCACGGCGAGGATCTCGGCCGCCGTCAGGGCGCTGCCGTGACCGGCGACCAGGACGGCGCGCGGGCGGCCGTCCGGGCGCAGCCGGTCGAGGCCGGCCGTGTCGGCCTGCCGCAGTGCGGTGCGGACCCGGGCGCCGGCGCCGGCCAGGGCCAGCAGGGCGCGGTCGCGGTCGGCGCGCTGAAGGGCGGCCGGGTCGTCGAGCAGGGTGTCGTCGAGCATGCGGCGGGCCTCCGGCTGTCCTGTGGTCGGCGGGCGCGGGTGGGGCTTTCGCCCAGGGGCGTGTCCGACACGCCCCGACATGATCAGGCCGGGCGGCGGGCCTCGTCCACCAGGAGGACCGGAATGCCCTCGCGAACCGGGTACGCGAGGCCGCAGTCCGCGCCGGTGCAGACCAGCTCGGGCTGCTCCTCGGTGCCGCCCTCGGTGAGCGCGGCCCGGCACTGCGGGCAGACCAGGATCTCCAGCAGGAAGGATTCGAGCTTCATGGGGCTCTCCAAAGTTCGGTGGTGGCACGGAGGTGCCCCGGCCGATAGGCAACCCTACCGGCCGGGGCACCGCGTGCTTCGGTCAGGCGCGCTTCGCCGAAGCGCGGACGACGGCGGGGCTCAGCCCCGGACGATGGCCAGCACGCCGTCGCGCAGCTCGGCCATCCGCGCCGGGTCCTTGGCCTCGACGTTGAGGCGCAGCAGCGGCTCGGTGTTGGAGGCGCGCAGGTTGAACCACCAGTCCTGGCCGGCCACGGTGAGGCCGTCCAGCTCGTCCACGGTGGTGCCCTCCAGGCCGGTGTAGGCGGCGCGGACGGCGGCGGTGCTGGCGGCCTGGTCGGCGACGGTGCTGTTGATCTCGCCGGAGGCGGCGTAGCGGTCGTACTCGGCGGTCAGCTCGGACAGGGTGCGCTCCTGCCCGCCGAGCGCGGCCAGCACGTGCAGCGCGGCCAGCATGCCGGTGTCGGCGCGCCAGAAGTCGCGGAAGTAGTAGTGCGCGGAGTGCTCGCCGCCGAAGACGGCGTCGGTGACGGCCATCTCCTGCTTGATGAAGGAGTGGCCGACCCGGGTGCGCACCGGGGTGGCGCCGAGCTCGCGGACCACCTCGGGGACGGTCCAGGAGGTGATCAGGTTGTGGATGATCGTCGGCTCGCTCTCGCCGGCGGCCTTGGCGCGGGCGATCTCGCGGGCGGCGACCAGGGCGGTGATCGCGGACGGGGAGACCGGCTCGCCGCGCTCGTCGACGACGAAGCAGCGGTCGGCGTCGCCGTCGAAGGCCAGGCCGACGTCGGCGCCGACCTCGCGGACCTTGGCCTGCAGGTCGACCAGGTTCTTCGGGTCGAGCGGGTTGGCCTCGTGGTTGGGGAAGGTGCCGTCCAGCTCGAAGTACATCGGGACGAGCTCGATCGGCAGGCCGTCGAAGACGGTCGGCACGGTGTGGCCGCCCATGCCGTTGCCGGCGTCCACGGCGACCTTGAGCGGGCGGATCGCGGTGAGGTCGACCAGGCCCAGCAGGTGGTCGGCGTAGCCGCGCAGGGTCTCCTGCGCGGAGAGCGCGCCGGGCTCCACGTCGCGGGCCGGAACGGTGACGGTGTCGTCCTCGGCGGTCCAGGACTCGACCAGCTCGCGGATCTCGGACAGGCCGGTGTCCTGGCCGACCGGGGCGGCGCCGGCCCGGCAGAGCTTGATGCCGTTGTACTGGGCCGGGTTGTGGCTGGCGGTGAACATCGCGCCGGGCAGGTCGAGCTTGCCGCTGGCGTAGTAGAGCTGGTCGGTCGAGCAGAGGCCGATCTGCACCACGTCGGCGCCGTAGGCCGCCGCGCCCTCGGCGAAGGCCCGGCTGAGCGACGGGGACGAGGGGCGCATGTCGTGGCCGACCACGATCGCGGACGCGCCGGTGACCTGCACGAACGCGGCGCCGAAGGCCCGGGACAGGCTCTCGTCCCACTGGTCCGGGACGACGCCTCGGACGTCGTACGCCTTCACGAGCTGCTTGAGGTCGCGCACTGCGGCTCCACCCTGGTTCTGTCTGATCGATACGTCGGCCACCCGCCCGTTCGGTCGACGGGCCGCGGTGAGGTCAGACGGGCAGCGTACCCGGGCCGGGCGAACGCATCGTGCCGGGTGAGGGCTGCGGGGGTCCGCCGGACGGGCCCGGGACGGGACCTAGTTGTCGGGCGAGCGCAGCACCCGCAGGTGGCCGCGGCGGCCGCCCTCGGGGGACTCGCCCTCGGGGGAGCGGCCCTGACGGGGGGTCTGCGGGCGGGCGGCCTCGCGGACGGCGTTGGCGAGGGCCTCCAGGTCGTCGCTGCTGCGGCGCAGCGGCCCGGCCTCGGCGGCGAGCCGGACGACCTCCCAGCCGCGCGGAGCGGTGAGCCGCTCGGCGTGCTCGGCGCACAGGTCGTAGCAGTGCGGCTCGGCGTAGGTGGCGAGCGGGCCCAGCACGGCGGTGGAGTCCGCGTAGACGTACGTCAGCGTCGCGACGGCCGGTCGGCCGCACGCGGTCCGCGAACAACGACGTACAGAGCTCACGAGGGTGGACGGTACCGCACTCCCCGCCGGGGAGCGAAGACCGCCTGCCCGGCGGGGGTGCCGTGTCGCGGTCCGCATGCCCGCGGGGACGGGCCCGCCGGGCCCGGGGGGCGCCCTCGGCGCGCTGTGCGGCTCCTGCCGCCCCGCTCGCTCCGGCCGTCCGGGCACGCGCCGTCGCCCCGGCGATTCCCCCGTCGGAGTGGTCCACTTCCGACCCGCCAAGGACTACTCTCGGCAGTGATATGGACAGCTCCGCACCGCAGTCATCGACAGGCCCCTCGCGCCGCCCCCGGCACCGCGACCGGCACGGCAGAGGGCTGCGCGGCCCGCTGGCGCCGCCCCAGGTGCCGATCTCGCTCACCCGCTCCGAACTGTTCGACGACTACGTGCGCGAGTCGGTGGAGCGGTTGGAGCGGCGGTGGCCGCAGCTGATCGAGGTGGAGTTCGCCGTGCAGGAGGTGCCGCTGCACGAGGCGGACGGCGCCGACACCGAGGACGGCGTGCCGCTGGGCCGGGTGTCGCCGGGCGAGAAGGGCCACAAGAGCCAGATCGTGGTGTACCGGCGGCCGGTGGAGATCCGGGCGAAGACCCGGGAGGACCGGGCGGCGCTGGTGCACGAGATCCTGATCGAGCAGGTGGCCGAGCTGCTGGGGCTGTCGCCGGACGCGATCGACCCGCGCTACGACGAGGACTGACCTCCCGGGAGCCTGCGGCCCGCAGGCCCCGGGAGGCGTGGTCAGCGCAGCACGATGCCCGGGTCCTGGGCGGCCTGCGGGACCTGGACGGTGCTGTGGTCGTCACGCAGCGCCTGGACGGTGAACATCGGCACGTCCTTGGTGGGGATGGCGAGCATCCGGGCGGCGACCACCGGTCCGCCGGACTCGGTCTCGACGGTGAGCGCGAAGACCCCGTTCAGCCCGGCGGGCTCGGGCGCCGGGATGGCGACCGTACCGCCGGCCGGGAGCTGGACCTCCTTGGTCGCCGGGGTGCCGCCGCCGCTGCCGGCCGAGCCGGTGACCTTGACGGTGGCGGCGTCGCCGGTGGAGGTCAGGAACAGCGTGGAGACGCCGGCCCGGTTGTCGGCGACGGTGGCGCGGGCGCCGACCGGGTTGCTGCCGGTGAGCCAGGCCGCGTCGCTCTTGCCGTTGCCGCCCGTGCGGTCGACCCGCAGGCCGGCCACGATCGGGACGGCGTGCTTGTCGTCGCTGGGCGACAGCCGCAGCCCGGCGACCTCGTCCCGGGTGACCTTGCCGAGGTCGACGGCGGCCACCATGCCCGCCTTGACGTGGATCGACTCGTTGCCGGCCGGGGTGAACCAGCCGTTCTTGCCGGAGAGCTGGATCTTCAGGTCGGCGTCGTCCTCCGGCGGGGCCCAGACCACCAGGCGGGCCGCGGAGGTGTCGGCGGGCAGGCCGGGCAGCACCTGGGTGGGGGCCGGGTCGGCCGAGGCGGGGATCCAGTCGGCGCCCTTGGAGCCGTCGGCGGCGTGCAGCGCCGCGCCGACCCGCCCGGAGCGGACCACCACGTGCACGGCGAGGTCGGTGACGGCGCCCTTGCTGATGGTCGACAGCAGCACGGACTGCGAGCTGCCGGGGGCGACGGTGATGCCGTTGGCGGCGTCGTTGTCGATCAGGCCCTTGTCGCCGTACAGCTGGATGTCGACCACGGCGGCGGAGGACTCGGGGTTGACCAGGCTGAGGTAGTCGACCCGGTCACCGGCCGTGCTGGCCCCGGCGAACCAGAAGCTGGTGTTCTCGGGGGTGCAGGTGAGGCCGGACAGACCCAGGCCGCGCTGCTCGGTGACCACGGTGGTCTGGGTGACGGTGAAGCCGGGGGCGAGCGCGCCGGTGGCGACGGCCCCGGTGCCGGGCGCGCTGTCACCGTTGGTGGCCGGGCCGGTGGCGGGGGTGCCGGGCTTGGCGAGGGTCAGCTTGGCGTCGGCGGGCGCGGCGTTCTTGTCCGGGGCGGGGGTCGCCGAACCGCTCGGGGCCGCGCTCGGCGATCCGGTCGGCGTCGCGGTGGCCGGGGCCGAGGGGGCCGCGGTCGGCGGGGCGGCGGGGGCGTCCTGGTCGGAGAGCCAGCCGGCGCCGCCGGTGGCGGAGCCGGTGCCGGGCGGGGTGTAGGCGGTGAGCGTGGTCGAGCCGGTCAGGCCCTGGAACGGCTGGGGGCAGACCGCCGCGGTCCGCTCGACCTGGGCGGTGCTGGGGGCGGCCCCGTCGTCCGCCTTGGCCGGGCTCGCCGCCGGGCGCACCTCGGCGATCCCGAGGACGGCCGCCAGCACCACGGCCGCGGCCAGCAGGGACCGGGTGGTCTTCCCGGCGGACCGGCCGGGGGCCTTCACCGCCGCGCGGGCGGGCTCCACGGCCTCGGCCGGCTCGACGGCGGAGGGCTCGAAGGCCTCCTCGGGCCCGGCGCCGGACTTCTTCCTGAAAGCGGGCTTCTTCATCGCGGGTCAGTTCCCCGATCCGTGCTGGTGCGGAGGGTAATGCGCAGCGGAGTGGCCGGTGCCGCCCGGGTCGTTGGGGTCGTAGTACGGCTCGCCCTGCTGCTGGCCCGGCAGCCAGGCCTGCTGCGGCGGCCCGGGCTGCTGCTGGTAGGGGTCGTAGCCGTACTGCTCCTGCGGGTACTGCTCGTAGCCCTGCTGTTCGTAGCCCTGCTGCTCGTAGCCCGGGTAGGCCTGCTGCTGGTGGCCGTCGTACCCCTGGCCGTCGTACCCCTGGCCTGCGTACGGCGCGGCCGCCGGCTGCTGGGCCGCGTACTGGTCGTAGCTGTACGGGTCGGCCTGCTGGTACGTCTGGTACGGGTCGGTGTACGGCTCGGTCTCCTGGACGGCGGCGGCCGCCTGGACCGCTCCGGTCACCGGCTCGCCGGTGGGCTGCGCCGGGATCGCGCCCGGCCGGCCCTCGTAGACACCGGGCTCCTCGGCACCGGGCTCGCCGCCCTCGCCGCCCTCTCCGCGCTCGGCCATCCGGCGGGCCCGGCGGCTGCCGGGGGCGGGGGCCTGCGCCTGGGCGGCGGCCAGCGCGGCGGCGGCCACCACCTCCTCGGGCAGGTCGTCGTCGTTGTGGTTGCGGCGGCCGGGCAGGGCCAGCACCAGGATGGTGAGGCCGAGCAGCACCTGGGCCCAGATCCAGCCGGTGTGGACGAGGCTGCCCTCGCGGGTGACGCTCAGCTTGCCGCCGGCGGCCGGGAGCTTGAAGCCCTGCGCCCAGCCGTCGACCGTGGTGGGCTCCAGGGCGGTGCCGTCCACGGTGGCCTTCCACTGGGGGGCGGCGGACTCGGCGAGCCGCAGCACCCGGCCGTCCGGGCCGGCCGGGACGGTGGTGGAGAGGTCACGGGGACCGGCCGGGACGACCACCGGGTTGGCGCCCGGGGCGGTGATCACCGCGCGCACCGCAGGGGCGCCGTTGACCTGCCAGAGCGCGGTGTCGCCCTCCTGGTTGGCCTTGACCAGGCCGGGGGTGGTGTCCAGGACGTCCTTGAAGGCGCCGATGGCCTGCCGCTCGACCAGCACGTAGGCGATGCCGTAGCCGGCCAGGGCGTTCGCCTGGTCGGCGCCGGAGCCGGCCAGCAGGTTGCCGACCATCTTGTTCAGGCCGTCCTGGGTGCCGGTGGCCGGGTCGACGGTGGACTCCGCCTGGCCGAGGGTCAGGCCGGCGCCGCGCAGCACGGTGTAGCGGACGGCGCCCTTCTGCCCGGTGACGACGAGGGTGCGGGCCCGGTCGGTGGTGCCGGCCTCCTCGGCGATGAAGGCGGGCACCTGGCCGGCGGCGGCGCGGTGCAGCGGACCGCCGGCACCGGTCAGCGCCCACCACAGGCCGGTGCCCAGCGGGGCCAGCACGGCGGCGGCCACCACCAGGGCGGCCACCGGCTGGCGCCAGCCGAAGGCGATCCCGGCGACGCGGGCGTTGGCGCCGTCGGCGCCGATCGCGGCGGCGGCGAGCAGGGCGATCCCGGCGATCAGGGTGGCCGGGCCGGCCCAGGCGGGCACCGCCTGGCCGCCGGAGGCCGGGGTGACGGAGGTGCCCGCCACCGCGACCGCGAAGAGCAGGCCGGCACCGGCCGCGCCCCAGGCGACGAGCACCGCGCGGCGCCGGTCGGCGCGCAGCAGTGCGGCCAGCGCGGCCAGGACGACACCGGCGGAGAGCCAGACCGGCGGCACTCCGGCGCCGCCCGGGTTGACCAGCAGCAGGCCGGCCGCGCTCGCCCCGGCGCCGTGCAGACCGGGCAGGCCGGCCTCCAGCAGCAGCCACTGCGGGTGCGACAGCACCTTCAGCGACCAGGGGGCCAGCACCGCGACCGGCACCGCGAGGATCACCAGCACGCGCAGCCCGAGCAGCCGCAGCGCCGTACCGCCGGAGCCGAAGGCGCCGCCGCGCAGCACCGCGACGACCAGCGTCGCCAGGCACAGCGGCACGGCGAGCGCCCAGGTCAGCGGGACGAAGGCGGTGGCCAGGGTGAGCAGCAGGACGGTCATCCAGACCGGCCGCCAGCCGGGGCGGGCGCCCTTGGCGGCGCTCTCCTGGCGGATGCCGAGGCCGGCCGCGATCGCGGCGGCGCGGGCCAGCGGCGGCAGCAGCACGGCGAGGACGGCGGTGCCGATCCGGCCCTGGGCGAGCGCCCCGGTCGCGGCGGGCAACAGCGCGTAGGTGGCGCTGGCCCAGGCGCGGACCAGCTTGGAGTCCAGCAGCGGCCGGGACACCAGGTAGGCGCTGACCGCGGCCAGCGGGACGGTGAGCACGACCAGCAGGGTGAGCGCGAGGTCCGCGTGGCCGAACAGCAGCCAGGAGAGCACCGCGAGCACGCCGAGGTACGGCGGCGCGGCGGCGGTGGAGCCGGTGCCGATCGGGTGCCAGGCGTCCGCGTACATCGACCACAGGCCGCCCGCGCCGTCGGAGGCGGGCAGCAGGGCGCCGCCGACCAGCTCGCCGCTGCCGAGCAGGCTGCGGCAGGCGACCAGGGCGAACACCAGCAGCGCGGCGAACAGCACCGGCGCGGGGCGCCGGGCCAGCTTCTTGAGCAGCGCGAACTGCTCGACGACGAGGTCCTCGCCGTCCTCGTCGCCGCCGGCCTCGACGGAGCCGTGCCGGCTGCCGGAGTCGTCTCCGCCCCCTATCCCGAGCGAGCTGATCACCCCCTCGACGGCGAGCCGGGTGGTCGCGCCGGGGGCCGGGAACAGCGTGCGGTCGTCCAGGGCGTCCGCCGCCCTGGTCCGGGCGCGGTGCTTGCGGGCGGCCAACAGCCTTGGGAAGCGGACGAGTTCGTGGCCGAGGCCGGCCAGTTCGTCGACCGCCTGGCGCGGGTCCTTGCCGAGCAGGTTGGTGACGGCGCGCACCAGGGTGCCGAGCACCAGGCGCAGCAGCACGTACGGGAACAGCACGCCCTTGCAGTTGGCGAGCAGGGCGTAGACGGCGCCGGCCTTGTCCACCCGGTGCGGGTGGGCGGGGCCGCAGTCGATCGCCCGGCGCTCGCGGCTGGCCGCCTCGGCGTGCCGCAGCACCGCCTCGGGGGCGACCACCACGCGGTGGCCGGCGGCGTTGACCCGCCAGCAGAAGTCGGTGTCGTCCCGCATCAGCGGGAGGGCCTTGTCGAAGCCGCCGAGTTCCTCGAAGACGTCCCGGCGCACCAGCATGCCCGCGCTGGAGACGGCGAGCACCGGGCGGACCTGGTCGTGCTGGCCCTGGTCCTGCTCGCGGCGGTCGAGGCCGGTCCAGCGGCGGCCGGAGCGGGCGATGGTGACGCCGACCTCCAGCAGCTGCCGGCGGTCGTACCAGCTGCGCAGCTTGGGGCCGACCACGCCGGCGCTCGGGGTGGAGTCGGCGACCTGGAGGAGGCGGCGCAGCGCGTCGGTCTGCGGCTCGCAGTCGTCGTGCAGCAGCCAGAGCCACTCGATCGGCTGGGTCTCGCGCGGGCCGCCGCGGCCGAGGTCGTCCTCCTGGGCGAGCGGGTCACCGAAGTCGTCCCAGCCGCCGGTGACCGGGTCGTAGCCGGAGGGGTCGAGCCGGTACGGGAGGTCTTCCGGACGCAGGGGGGCGGAGCTCGAAACGGCCTCGGCGACGGCGGTGCCGAAGCCGGCCCGGCGGCCGAGCACCAGCGGGCCGCTCTCGGGCATCCCGTCGGCGAGGCCGAAGTCGTCGAGCGCTTTGGCGAGCAGCTGCGGGGAGTTGTCGGTGGATCCGGTGTCGACCGCGAGGATCCGCTGGACCTGGCGGTCCTGGCCGAGCAGGCCGGCCAGGGCCTGCGGCAGCCAGCGGGCGCCGTCGTGCGAGACGATCACCGCGGTGACCAGGTGACGCGGGTAGGCGGGCGGCCTGGAAGCGGTGAAGCCGCTCTGGTGGCTGTAGACGGTCATCGAGTGCGCGGGCCCCAGTTCTCGGTGGACACAGCCGGTGAACGGCAACCGGATGGCGCACCACACTAACGGCTCCGGATGGCCGTCTCGTGCCCGGTGCCGGTGCGGAGGCGGTGAAGACGGGGCACGGGACGAGCGGAAGCGGTCCGGGAACGCGAAAGCGCCCCACCGTCACGGTGAGGCGCTCGTACAACTGTGCGGCCGTCCGCCGTTGGCGGAGGGTCAGCGGGGGTCAGGGGCCACCCCGCTCAGACCGCGCTCTTCTTGAGCCGACGGCGCTCGCGCTCGGAGAGGCCGCCCCAGATGCCGAAGCGCTCGTCATTGGCGAGGGCGTACTCCAGGCATTCCGAGCGGACCTCGCAGGCGAGGCAGACCTTCTTGGCCTCGCGGGTCGAGCCGCCCTTCTCGGGAAAGAAGGACTCGGGGTCGGTCTGGGCGCACAACGCGCGCTCCTGCCAACCGAGTTCCTCCTCGTCCTCCGCGATGCCGTCCCCGATCAACAGCTCAAAGAGCTCGCTCATGTGGCGCGCCTCCTCTGCCCCTACTTGGCGTCCCCGTGGTTGCCGTTGCCTCGTGCGGCTGACGACACGAGTGAAATTACAGTTGCGTCACTCTGGCCCAGTCAAGCCGAGCTCTGGTATTGAGGCCGGGATTCACTCACTGGCACCAAGCCATTACGAATAGTGTACATATTCGGACACATCAGACCTTTAGTCCGAAAGCCTCGGACAGCATCGAAACGTCCGCAACCACTCGCGAAATGACGCTCGGTCACCGCCACAGGCCGGTCATCGGCCTGCCTTCCCGGCGATCTTCCCATCGAAACATAGAGAGTGATGAATCACCCCATCCAGGAAAGATCCGGACCTAATCCACTCGAATGCCGCATCCTCCGGTTTGACACCGGCCCCGCGGGTGCGGTCTCCTTGCCCCTATGTCAGAGTTCACCAGCCCCCGGAGCGGTTCCACGCTCCGCCGTGCCGTGAACTCCTGTTGTCGCCTCTGTTCCTGCTGTATCTAGGCGCCCGCGTCCCACCGCGCGCCGCCCCCAGGAAGCACAGAGGCCGCCCGCGAATCCCGCCCCAGGACATCCCGGATCCGGCTGCTCCCCGAACCAGCCGACTCATCCGAGGACGACTACCGTGCGCATGATCCGCATCCGCAAACGGAACCGCGACCGCAACAAGCTCGCCCGCCTGGGCCTCGCCCCCGCCCTCCGTCGTACGGACGGACGCCGCTGGGCGGACGGGCTCAGCGACGTCTCCATCGCCGGCGACCCGCTCGCCTTCCCTCACCTCGCCCGCACCGACCTGCCCGGCCACCCCACCACCGTCGCCGGGTACGCCCGGCTGGTCCGCGAGATCGCCGCCGACCGGGCCCGCTGGGAGCCGCTGGTCCGCTACGACGCGCTGACCCGCTGGTACGCCCGGCTGGAGACCGGCCCCGGCTACGAGGTCTGGCTGCTCAGCTGGCTGCCCGGCCAGAGCAGCGGCTTCCACGACCACGGCGAGTCCTCCGGCGTGATGACCGTCGTCCAGGGCGAACTGATCGAACGCTCCCTCACCCACGCCGGCGACGGCGCCCGCACCCTGCGCCCCGGCGGGCAGCGGGTGTTCTCCTCCGGCTACCTGCACGAGGTGGTCAACGGCGCGCTCGAACCCGCCGTCTCCATCCACCTCTACACCCCGGGCCTGACCGAGATGAACCAGTACGGCGCCGCCACCGCCACGGCCGTCCCCGAACAGCACCCGCGGGCCCAGGCCGAGCGCCATTGAGCGCGGACTGACGAAGAGTCCGATCGTGGCAGGATGACTCCATGCGCATCGTGGCACTGGCAGGCGGAATCGGCGGGGCGCGCTTCCTGCGCGGGCTCCTCGCGGCGGTCGGACCGCAGGACGAGATCACCGTCATCGGCAACACCGGCGACGACATCCACCTCTACGGCCTCAAGGTCTGCCCCGACCTCGACACCGTGATGTACACCCTCGGCGGCGGGATCCACGAGGAACAGGGCTGGGGCCGGACCGACGAGACCTGGTCGATCAAGGCCGAGATGAAGGAGTACGGCGTCGGCCCCGAGTGGTTCGGGCTCGGCGACCGGGACTTCGCCACCCACCTCGTCCGCAGCCAGATGCTCGCCGCCGGGTACAGCCTCAGCCAGGTCACCGAGGCGCTGTGCGTGCGCTGGAACCCGGGCGTGCGGCTGCTGCCGATGAGCGACGACCGGGTCGAGACCCACGTGCGGATCACCGACGAGCAGGGCACCCGGGCGGTGCACTTCCAGGAGTACTGGGTCCGGCTGCACGCCGCCGTGGACGCCGAGGCGATCATCCCGGTCGGCGCGGACACCGCCAAGCCCGCGCCCGGCGTGCTGGAGGCGCTCGCCGAGGCCGACGTCATCCTCTTCCCGCCGTCCAACCCGGTCGTCTCGATCGGCACCATCCTCGCCGTCCCCGGCATCCGGGAGGCCGTCGCCGCCGCCCCGGCGCCGGTGGTCGGGCTCTCCCCGATCATCGGCGGGGCGCCGGTGCGGGGCATGGCCGACAAGGTGCTCGCCGCCGTCGGCGTCGAGGCCACCGCCGAGGCGGTCGCGCTCAACTACGGCCCCGACCTGATCGACGGCTGGCTGGTGGACACCGCGGACGAGGACGCCGTCGCCGCCGTCGAGGCCGCCGGGATCGCCTGCCGGGCCGTCCCGCTGCTGATGACCGACGTCGAGGCCACCGCCAAGATGGCACGGACGGCGCTGGCGCTGGCCGAGCAGGTCCGCAAGTGACGCCGACACTGGAGGTCCTGGGCGTCGACGGGATCCCCGAGGTCGACCCGGGAGCGGACCTCGCCGGACTGATCGCCAAGGCCGGGACGTACCAGGACGGCGACATCCTGCTGGTCACCTCGAAGATCGTCAGCAAGGCCGAGGGCCGGCTGCTGCACGCCGCCGACCGCGACGCCGCGATCGACGCCGAGACCGTCCGGGTGGTCGCCCGGCGCGGACCGGCCCGGATCGTCGAGAACCGCAACGGCTTCGTCATGGCCGCCGCCGGGGTCGACGCCTCCAACACCGCCCCCGGCACCGTGCTGCTGCTGCCCGAGGACCCGGACGCCTCGGCGCGAGCGCTGCGCGCCCGGCTTCAGCAGCTCACCGGCCGCCGGCTCGCCGTCATCGTCACCGACACCTTCGGACGGCCCTGGCGCAACGGGCTCACCGACGTCGCGATCGGCGCCGCCGGACTGTCCGTCCTGGAGGACCACCGGGGACGCACCGACAGCCACGGCAACGAGCTGATGCTCACCGTCACCGCGACCGCCGACGAACTCGCCGCCGCCGCCGACCTGGTCAAGGGCAAGGCCAGCGGCGTCCCGGTCGCGATCGTGCGCGGGCTCGGACAGCTGGTCACCGCCGAGGACGGCGCCGGCACCCGGCCGCTGGTGCGGCCCGCCGTCGACGACATGTTCCGGCTCGGCACCTCCGAGGCGCTGCGCCAGGCCGTCACCCTGCGGCGCACCGTCCGCTCCTTCACCGCCGACCCGGTCGACCCGGCCGCCGTCCGGCGCGCGGTGGCCGCCGCCGTCACCGCACCCGCCCCGCACCACACCACGCCGTGGCGCTTCGTCCTGCTGGAGTCCGCCGAGACCCGGGTCCGCCTGCTCGACGCCATGCTCGGCGCCTGGCAGCGCGACCTGCGCGAGCTCGACGGCTGGGACGAGGCCAGGATCGCCCGCCGCACCGCCCGCGGCAACGTCCTGCGCGACGCGCCGTACCTGGTGGTGCCCTGCCTGGTGATGGACGGCTCGCACGACTACCCGGACCCGCGCCGGGCCGCCGCGGAGCGGGAGATGTTCACGGTGGCCGCCGGTGCGGCCGTGCAGAACCTGCTGGTCGCGCTCACGGGTGAGGGGTACGGCTCCGCCTGGGTGTCGTCCACGATGTTCTGTCGCGACACCGTCCGGGCGGCGCTGGACCTGCCGGAGGGGTGGGACCCGATGGGGGCCGTTGCGGTCGGCCGACCGGCGGAGGCACCGCGGGAGCGGCCGGAGCGCAGCGCGGACGCGTTCATCGCGGTGCGGTAGCCGCACCGCTTTCGGCTCAGCGGTGGCGGTGGTCGTTGGGGGTGAGTCTCGGGCCGTAGCGGGGGGCGTGGGAGGCGGTGGCGAGGAGGAGGCGGCAGATGCGGTGGCGCTGGGGGCGGTAGGGCTCCAGGAGGGCGAGCATCTGGGCGTCGTCGCTGCGGGGGCGGCCGGCCAGCGCCCAGCCGACCAGGTTGGGGAGGTGGAAGTCGCCGACGGACACCGCGTCCGGGTCGCCGTTGCTGCGTTGGAGGGTTTCGGCGGCCGTCCAGATGCCGATGCCCGGGACGGCCGTCAGGCGGGTGAAGGCCTGTTCGTGGCCCATCGTCGAGGCCTGCTCCAGCCGTGGGGCCAGCCGGACGGCGCGCATCACCGTCGCGGAGCGCTTGGGGTCGACGCCGGCCCGGTGCCACTCCCAGCTGGGGACCATCGCCCATTCGCGGGCCGACGGCGCCACCCGCATGCCCTCGGCGGGGCCCGGCGCCGGGGTGCCGAAGTCGCGCAGCAGGGTGCGCCAGGCGCGGTAGGCCTCGTCGGTGGTGACCTTCTGTTCGAGGATCGCCGGGACGAGGGATTCCAGGACCAGCCCCGTCCGGGTGAGCCGCACCCCGGCCGTCCGGCGCTGGGCGTCCCGCAGCGGGCCGGGCGGCAGCACCAGTGCTTCCGGGTCGTCCTCCGCGCCGAGCAGGACGGGCAGTCGCTCCAGCAGCCACTGGGCGCCCGGGCCCCAGGCGGTCGCCTCGACCTCGCCCGCGCCGGGACGCGGCAGCACCCGCAGGGTGCCGATGCCGGCCGGGGTGCGCGAGGCACGCCAGACGGAGCCGTCGCCGGCGGTGCGGTAGGAGGGGTCGGCGGGGCCGCGACGCAGCGGCAGCAGGGTGCGGACGGGGTCGAGCGGGAAGCCCGGCCGCCAGCGCCGTACCGCCTCGCTGCCGCCCGTCACTGCCGTCGCCTCCTGTGGTGCCTGAGGCTATGAACGATACGCGGGGAGGGTGACAGGCCGGCCGGGTGCGGGGAACGGCCCTACTGGGCCTGGAGCCTGGCCGCGGCCGTCCGCAGGGCGGGGAGCCGGGCGTAGAGGGCGCTGCCGGGGCATTCGGTGTTGAAGGCGTCGCGGTGGCCGGAGATGGCGTCGAAGTCGACGACCGTGCCCTTGGGGTAGCGGCTGGCGTCGGAGCCCGAGGTGAGCTTGGTGTGGCCGTCGGCGGCCTGGCCGGTGAGGCCGAGCTTCCAGGCGGAGATGGCGGCGATGCCGTCGAGGAGGTGCTGGGGCGGGGTGTCGTTGACGAAGGTGCCGATGGCGGCGACCCCGGAGGAGTCGGTGTTGAAGCCGAGGGTGTGGGCGCCGTGGACGGGCTGGGCGACGCCGCCGGCCCGGCCCTCGTAGATGGTGCCGCAGCGGTCGACCAGGAAGTTGTAGCCGATGTCCCGCCAGCCGCTGGTCTTGACGTGGTACTGGTAGATCGACCTGATCACCCGGGGGGCGTCGGTGCAGGCGTAGTCGGTGGCGGTCGCGGTGTGGTGGACGAAGACCTCGCGGACGGGGCCGGTGTACTCGAAGCCCGGTTCCCGCAGGGACTCGTCGGCGCCCCAGCCGGCCCGGGTGACGATCCCCGGGCGCGGCGCCTGGTGGCCGCTCTCGGCCGGGGCGGCGGGCAGGGTGCGGGTGGCGGCCGGTGCGGGGGCACCGGCGCCGGGGTCGACCAGGTCGACCCGCAGTCCGGGCGGTGCTCCGGCCGGACCGGGCCGGACCTTGACCGCGACGCCGTCGCTGCGGCCGGTCCACAGCGGGGCGGTGGCCCCGTGCGGGGCGTGGTCGGGGCCGTCCTCGGTGTCGGCCTCCAGGGTGTGCCAGTCGCTCCAGCGGCCGGTGGCGGCGTCCCGGGTGCGGACCCGGACGGAGCCGCCGTCCAGCGCCCCGGCCGGACCGTCCCAACCGACGCCGAGGAGTTCGTACGGTCGGGTGGTGCTCGGCGCGAGCCCGTGCCCGGCGGACAGCGGGAGCGAGGTGGTCGTGCCGCCGCCGGGGAAGTCACGGCGTTCGGCGCCGGGGGCGAGGGGCGCGGCGGAGGCGGCGGAAGCGGGCTGGAGCAGCAGGGCGGCGGTGCATCCGGCGAGCAGCGCTGCGGGGAACGGGAGTCGCAGGGCTCCGGTCGAGAGGCACGCAGCCCGGTTCGAAAGGCGCGCGGCCTTGATTGAGAGGTGCATAAGGGGGATCGTCGCCGCAAACCGGACCGCTCGCCACGCCGCCCCGCGCCCGCTCGGCCGCCCCTCCCGGCCCGCCGCTCGAAGGCCGTAGGCTGGGGCGCACCATGACTGCGCCATTCGCTGCCGATGCCCGCACCCCCGTCGAGCTGCTGCACGCCTACCTGCGCGGCGGCACCCCTTCGGTCGATCCCGCGGCCCCGCTGGTCACCTTCTACGACGACGCCACCGGCGAACGGGTGGAGCTGTCCGCCCGGACCTTCGACAACTGGGTCGCCAAGACCGCCAACCTCCTCCAGGACGAACTGAACGCCGGCCCGGGCGACCGCGCCGCGCTGCTGCTGCCCGCCCACTGGCAGAGCGCCGTCTGGCTGCTGGCCTGCTGGTCGGTCGGCGTGGCGGCGGTGCCGGCCGGCGACCCGGCCGCCGCCGACCTGGTGGTGAGCGGCCCGGACGGCCTGGAGGCCGCCCAGGCCTGCGAGGGCGAGCGGGTGGCGCTCGCCCTGCGCCCGCTCGGCGGCCGCTTCCCGCACCGCCCGGACGGCTTCCTCGACTACGCCGCCGAGGTGCCCGGCCAGGGCGACCGCTTCGCGCCGTACTCCCCCGTCGCCCCGGACGGGGAGGCGCTGGAGACCTCGGTGGACGGGCTGCCGCTGAAGCTGACCGGCGAGCAGACCGTGGCACTGGCCCGGGAGGGGGCCGTGCGCCTCGGCCTCAAGCCCGGCGACCGGGTGATGTCCACCCTCTCCTTCGACGACTGGGCCGGTCTGGAGGCCGGTCTGCTGGCCCCGCTGGCGGCCGGCGCCTCGGTGGTGCTGTGCCGCAACTCGCAGGGCCTGGACGCCGGGCAGTGGGAGAAGCGGACCGAGTCCGAACGGGTGACTGTCCACCTCGGCTGACCCCCGGCGCCGTCCCGGCGGGTAGGGATCCCTGCCATGGCCGAGGACGACACCGAGCACCCCCCGACCGACGAGACTCCCCCGACGGACACTTCCCCGAGTGGACCGGGACGCCCGCGCAGGCGCCGGCGGTGGCTGATGATCACCGCCGGCGTCGTCGCGTTCCTGCTGGTCGCCACCGGCGTGACGCTCTGGATCGCGTACCGCAAGCTGGACGGCAACATCAAGACCGACTCGGCCACCGACCAGCTGCTGGCGAAGCTGGAGGGCGAGCGTCCGAGCCGTGCGGCGGGGGCCAGGGGTGCTCAGAACATCCTGCTGATCGGCAGCGACGACCGCTCCGGCGCGAACTCCTCGTACGGCGGCGAGCCCGGCACCCAGCGCTCGGACACCACGATCCTGCTGCACCTGGCCGCCGACCGGAAGCACGCGACGGCGGTCTCCATCCCGCGCGACGTCATGGTGACCGTGCCCTCCTGCGAGAAGCCGGACGGCAGCCGCAGCAAGCCGGGGACGATGCAGTTCAACTGGGCGTTCGAGCTGGGCGGTGCGGCCTGCTCGATCCGCACCGTCGAGCAGCTGAGCGGCATCCGGGTCGACCACTACGTGATCCTCGACTTCAACGGCTTCAAGACCATGGTGGACGCCATCGGCGGGGTCGAGGTGTGCGTGCCAGAGCCGATCCACGACAAGGACGCCAAGCTGGACCTGGCGGCCGGGCGCCAGGTGCTGCACGGCGAGCAGGCGCTCGGCTACGTCCGGGCCCGGGAGAGCCTGGGCGACGGCAGCGACACCCAGCGGATGGGCCGTCAGCAGCAGTTCCTGGCCTCGCTGATCCGCAAGGTGCAGTCGCAGGGGGTGCTGCTGAACCCGACCAAGCTTTGGCCGGTGCTGGACGCGGCCACCTCCTCGGTGAAGGCGGACGGCGGCCTGTCCTCGCTCGGCGCGCTGTACGACCTCACCCAGGACCTGCGCGGAGTCCCCTCGCCCGACGTGGTGTTCCTGACCGCGCCGCGCCGCCCGTACCGCTACGACTCGGACCGGGACGAGTTCGTGCAGTCGCAGACCACCCAGCTGTTCACCGCGCTGCGGGAGGACCGGCAGATCACCGTCCGGCCGCCCGGCTCGACGCCCGCGCCGGACGCCGGGGCGAGCCCGGGGGCCGTCGCCGGCTCCGACAGGGCGTCGGCATCACCCTCGGCGAGCGCCTCGCCCACCTTCGAGGGACGCACCGCCGACGTGGACGCCTGCGCACAACACTGAGACCCGCGCCGGGGTTTGCCACTCCATTACTTTTCCGTGACGGATCTCATACTCGGAACGATTCCCCCGTTCGGCTCGTCTAGTGTGTCCGGATCGACCCACCGCCCGGGTGGGCGGCCCCCCGTGACGGCCGGACGTAGGGAATCCCGTGCAGCAGGACCAACCGAACACCGGCCGGTACAACGGCGGAGGCCGCCGGGACAGCCGTCGGCGGGCGGCCGCGGTCGCCAAGCGGAACCGGCGCCGACGGGTGCTCAAGTGGACGGCCGGGACGGGCGCCCTGGTGATGGTCGCGGGCTGCGGCGGGGCGTACTACCTGTACCAGCACTTCAACAGCAACCTGACCTCGGTCAAGGTCCGGCTGGGCGACGAGGCGGAGCGGCCCAAGGCCGCCGGGGACGCGCTGAACGTCCTGGTGATCGGCACGGACAGCCGGGCGGGCCTCGGTCGCTCGTACGGTGACGCGGGCAGCACCGGGCACGCCGACACCACGCTGCTGTTCCACATCGCCAAGGACCGCTCCAACGCGACCGTGGTCAGCATCCCGCGCGACCTGATGGTGCCGATCCCGGAGTGCCAGACCGACAAGGGCACGAAGATCCCGGGCTCGGCGCGGGACATGTTCAACACGAGCCTCGGCCAGGAGGGCCGCGACGCGGGCTGCACCTGGAAGACCGTCGAGAAGATGACCGGCATCCGGGTCGACCACTTCGTGCAGGTCAACTTCGAGGCGGTGAAGACGCTCTCCACCGCCGTCGGCGGCGTCGAGGTCTGCGCGGGCAAGGACATCGACGACAAGGACTCGCACCTGAAGATGTCCAAGGGCCGTCACGTGGTCCAGGGCGAGGAGGCACTGGCCTTCGTCCGCACCCGGCACGCGGTCGGCTTCGGCGGCGACCTCACCCGGATCCCGCTCCAGCAGCAGTTCATCAGCTCGATGATCCGCAAGATCAAGAGCGACGACACCCTGACCAGCCCGAGCAAGCTCTACCAGCTCGCGGACGCCGCCACCAAGGCGCTCACCGTGGACTCCGCCATCGGCAGCGTCGACAAGCTGAAGGACCTGGCGCAGGACATCAGCAAGGTGGACACCAGGAACATCACCTTCACCACCGTGCCGGTGCTGGACGACCCCAAGGACGAGGACCGGCTGATCCTGCGGCAGCCGGACGCCGGCCAGGTGTTCTCGATGATCGCGGGCGACCGCTCGCTGACCGGGACGACCCCGCCGGCCCCCGAGACCACCGCCCCCGCCTCGGCCGCGCCGAGCAGCGCCACCCCGGCGGTGGACACCAAGGACGTCCCGGTGACGGTGCGCAACGGCAGCGGGACGCGAGGACAGTCCGGGCCGACGGTGGACAAGCTGAAGGCCAAGGGCTTCGCCAAGGCGGCGGTCGGCTCCGACGCGCCGCCCGCCGCGACCACCATGGTGTCCCACCCGGCCGGCCAGGAGGCCGAGGCCGCCGCGCTGGCCGCCGCCCTCGGACTGCCCGCCAGCGCCGTACGGCCGAACCCCAAGGCGGGCCCGAAGGACCCGCTGCTGCTGGTGCTCGGCAAGGACGTCCTCGCGGCGCCGTCGCAGCCGCCGACCGAGGCGCCGAAGGACCTCCAGCGGGTGCAGGCGGACGACGTCGACGTGTGCGCCAAGTAGCTACGCCGGGCCGAGGATTCCGTCGGTCTCGCGGTAGTCCTCGCCGGTCCGGGGGGTCAACGCGCCTGGGAGAGCACGTCCTTCGAGGTCGGGCCGACGCTGCGCAGCACCCGGCGGGCCAGCGAGCGGGGCGAGGTGATGAAGCCGAAGCCCCAGCTGAGGTGCATGGTCGCGAGCGCCACCGGCAGCAGCGCCTTGGCCCGGAAGGACAGGCCGCGGCCCTCGACCGCCGCGCCGCCGAGGATGCCCAGCAGGTAGGCGCCGGGCACCGCGAGGAAGGCCGGGTGGACGGCGGCGCCGAGCACCAGGCCGAGCACCACCGCGAGCAGCGCGCTCGGCGGGGCGAGATACCGCAGGTTGACCGAGCCGCGGTGGTAGCGGGTGACCACCCGGCGCCAGCGGCCGTAGTCCTTGTACTGCTTGGCCAGTGCCCGGACGGACGGCCGGGGGCGGTACGTCACCTTGAGCTGCGGGGTGAACCAGACCAACCCGCCGTCCTGGCGGATCCGGTAGTTCAGCTCCCAGTCCTGGGCGCGGATGAACTCCTCGTTGTAGCCGCCGAGCTTCTCCAGCACCTCGCGCCGGAACACCCCGAGGTAGACGGTGTCCGCCGGGCCGGCCAGGCCGCCGGTGTGGAAGGCCGCGTTGCCGACACCGATCTTGGAGGTCATCGCGGCGGCGACCGCGTTCTCCCACTCGGTCTCGCCCTCGGCGTGCATGATGCCGCCGACGTTGGCGGCGTCCATCTCGCCGAGCAGCCGGACCGCCGTGGCGATGTAGCCGGGCGTGAGCAGGCCGTGGCCGTCGACACGGACCACTATCGGATACTGCGAGCCCCGGATCGCGGCGTTCAGCCCCGCGGGGGTGCGACCGGTGGGGTTCTCCACCGTGCGCACCCGCGGGTCCTCCGCCACCAGCTCGGCGGCGATCTCGGCGGTGCGGTCGGTGGAGGGACCGAGGGCGATCACCACTTCCATCGGCCCGGGGTATTCCTGGTCCAGGATGCGCCGGACGGCCGTGCGCAGGTGTCGTTCCTCGTTGAGCACCGGCATGATCACGGATACAGCCGGCAGCTCCTCAGCAGCCTTGGTGTTCATCGGGGCCAACCGTACCGGTGCCGACGCGTTGTCGTCTTGTCCCGGTTCGGCGGCTCCCGGTCCCCCGGAGGGCGGCACCGGCGCCGTGATCACGCTCACCGTACCGCTCCGCTCCGTCGGGCCCGAATCCAGGCGGGAACGGTGCAGGTTCGGCACAGGTTCGGAGCGGGTGGTGAACGACGGTGAAAGGGCGAAGCCGGCCACCGACAGGATGTTCACCAGCCGCTGCGGCAGGGGCCGGGCGCTGTGCGCGCCCGGCCCCTGTCCCCCGTTCCCCCCGGTCTCCCCCGTGGGTGACCCGACGTCCCCGTCGCCGGGTCAGTCCGTCGCGATGGCCGCGAGGACGTTCATCCGTCCGGCCCGGAAGGCCGGGACAAGGGCGGCGACCAGACCGATCACCACCGAGGAGACCAGCGTCACCACGATCGTGGTGGTCGGGACGGCGAGCGTCCCGAGGCCCTGGTCCCGCAGCACCCGCTGGGCGGTGACGCCCCAGGCCAGGCCCAGCCCGGTGCCGAGGACGGCGCCGAACAGGGCGATCACCACGGACTCCAGCCGGATCATCCGGCGCAGCTGGCGACGGGAGAGCCCGATCGCCCGCAGCAGGCCGATCTCGCGGGTCCGCTCCACCACCGACAGCGCCAGGGTGTTGACCACGCCGAGCACCGCGACGGTGATCGACAGGCCGACGAGGCCGTAGATCAGGTAGAGCAGGGTGTTGATCTGGGACTGCATGAGCTCCTTGTAACCGGCCTGGTCCTTGACGGTCAGCTGCGGGTACTGCTGGAGCGCGTCCTGCAGGGCGGTGAGCGTCTTGCTGACGTCGGTGCCGGAGGAGGCCTTGGCGAAGAACGTCCACACCGGCGGCTGCTCGGCGGCCGGAACGACCTTGGTCACGGTGTCCAGGCCGACGTAGGAGCCGTCGCCCAGCAGCCCGCCCTTCTGGAACACCACGCCCACCGGCAGCGTCTGGGTGCGGCCCTTGCCGTAGTCGACGGTCACCTGGTCGCCGACCTTCAGACCGTGGTCCTTGGCGAAGGTCTCGCCGATCCCGAGCGAACCGCGCCCGACCGAGTCCACCGCGCCGGAGACGACCGTGGGGTGGAAGTCGGTGCCGAAGAAGGTGGCCGGCACCGCGGTCAGGTCCGTCCTGGCGTTCTGCCCGCCGGGCAGCTGGACCTTGGTGCGGAGGAAGTTCTCCTGGGTGGTGACGTGGTCGATGCCCGGGGTGCGGCGCACCGCGTCCATCATCTCGGCGGTGACCGGGGTCCGGCCGCCCGAGATGATGTAGTCCACGCCCACCGACTTGTCGATCTGCGCACTGGCCGACTTCACCGCCGAGGAGCTGAAGACCGAGGAGCCGATCACCAGCGCCAGCCCGATCATCAGCGCGGCCGCGGTGGCGCCGGTGCGGCGCGGGTTGCGCATCGCGTTGCGCTGGGCGAGCTTGCCGGAGGGGCCGAACAGGGCCGGGAGCAGGGCTCCGAGCACCTTGATGACGACGGTGGCCAGCAGTGGGCCGAGCACCACGAAGCCGATCAGGGTGAGCAGCAGGCCCAGGCCCAGGTACTCGCCGCCGGTGGCCGCCTTGTCGGCCGTACCCGCGAGCACCAGCAGGCCGCCGCCGCCCGCGGTGACCAGCACCCCGAGGACCGTCCGGACCAGGTTGGAGCGGGTCTCGGCCGGGGTGCCGTGGTCGCGCAGGGCGGCCATCGGCGCGATCCGGCTGGCCCGGCGGGCCGGGATCCAGGCCGCGATGACGGTGATCAGGATGCCCACCGCGTAGCCCGCCACGAAGACGTCGGGCCCGATCTCGAGGTCGCTCGCGTTGAGGTCCATGCCGATCGCGTTCATCAGCTTGATCAGGCCGAAGGCCACGCCCAGGCCGACCGCCACGCCGAGGGTCGAGCCGAGCACGCCCAGGATCAGCGCCTCGACCAGCACCGAGCCGTTCACCTGCCGGCGGCTGCCGCCGATGGCGCGCAGCAGGCCGATCTCGCGGGTGCGCTGGGCGACCAGCATCGAGAAGGTGTTGATGATCAGGAAGCCGCCGACGATCAGCGAGATGCCGGCGAAACCGAGCATCGCGTACTTCATGAAGTCGAGGCCGCTGCCGATCGCCTTGGTGTTCTCGTCCTTCTGCTCGGCCGCCGTCTTGACCTGGAGGCCGCCGCCCACCTTGGCCAGGGCGTCGGCCTTGAGCTGGTCGTTGCTGCGGCTGCCGTCGCCGAAGGCCTCGACGGAGGTGTAGGCCTGCTCGCCGAGCAGCACCTGCTGGGCGGTCGCGGTGTCCAGGAAGGCCAGCGCGGCGCCCGGGTTCGTGGTGGTGAAGGTGGCGATGCCGGCGATCGTGTACGGGTGCTGTCCCGTCGCGTTGTCGACCCGGATCCTGTCGCCGACGCCGAGCTTGGCCTTCTTGGCGGTGTCGGCGTCCAGCACCAGCTCGCCGGAGTTCTGCGGGACGTGCCCGGAGGTGATCTTCACCGGGTTGCGCGGGGTGTCGGTCCAGTTGCCGACCAGGGTCGGCGCACCGCTGGTCGGGCCGACCAGCTTGTTGGTGGCCGGGTTGACCAGGATCGCGTTGCCGACCATGACCTGGCCGATCGCGGTCTTCACGCCCGGCACCGAGGCGACCTGCTCGGCGAGCGAGGCAGGGACCGTCGCGGGCTTGTCCCCGGCCTGCGGCTCCTCGTCGTCGGCCGGCTTGGGCGGCTGGACCGAGATGTCGGAGGCGGTCGCGGCGAACAGCTTGGAGAAGGTGCTGGTCGCGGTGTTGGAGAACACCAGGGTGCCGGACACAAAGGCGACCGACAGCACGACGGCGATGAGCGAGAGCGCCATCCGGCCCTTGTGGGCGAAGAAGCTCCGCAGTGAGGTCTTGAGCAGCATGGTTTCGTCGTCCCGCCGCTCAGCTGGTGCGCTTGCCGTCGAAGCGGCGCATGCGTTCGAGGACGGAGTCGGCGGTCGGCGCGTGCATCTCGTCGACGATCACGCCGTCGGCGAGGAAGAGCACGCGGTCCGCGTAGCCGGCGGCGACCGGGTCGTGGGTGACCATGACCATGGTCTGGCCCAGCTCGTCCACCGAGCGGCGCAGGAAGGTCAGCACCTCGGCGCCGGCCCGGGAGTCCAGGTTCCCGGTGGGCTCGTCGCCGAAGATGATCTCGGGGCGGGCGGCCAGCGCGCGGGCCACCGCGACGCGCTGCTGCTGGCCGCCGGAGAGCTGGGTGGGGCGGTGCTTGAGCCGGCCGGCCAGGCCGACGGTCTCCACCACCTGGTCCAGCCAGGCCTGGTCGGGCTTGCGGCCGGCGATGTCCATCGGCAGCGTGATGTTCTCCAGCGCGTTCAGGGTCGGAAGCAGGTTGAACGCCTGGAAGATGAAGCCGATCTTGTCCCGGCGCAGCCTGGTCAGCTGCTTGTCCTTGAGGCCGGTGATCTCGGTGTCGCCGATCCAGATGCGTCCGCTGCTGACCGTGTCCAGGCCCGCCAGGCAGTGCATCAGGGTGGACTTGCCGGAGCCGGAGGGGCCCATGATCGCGGTGAAGCGGCCGCGCTGGATGTCCACGTCGACCGCGTCGAGCGCGGTCACCTTGGTCTCGCCCGATCCGTAGGCCTTGGTCACCTGGCGGGCCGAAGCGGCGACGGCGGACGGTCCGCCGGGAAGCTGGGGGTCGAACACGGCTGCTGCCGTCGTCACTGGAGTCTCCTAAGAAGTGGCCCACCCGTTGACCCCCACCCTCCCGACACGGTCGGGCGGCGGACCCGATGGAACCGGGCCGCTTTCGGAGGGGCGGGGGCGTGAGAACCACGTTAGGAGTCGACGCCGGAAGGCTCGTCCTCCGTCGGAATGAAGCGGTGCAACCAAGGTTCTACGGGTGCGGCACCCCCTCCCCCTAGGGGGCGCCGCGGGCCGTCTCGGGGTCGCCCCGTACGGGGTCGCGCGGGCGGCGGCTCAGCCGGTCAGGACGGGTGCGGCCAGGCGTTCGAGGGCGTCGGCGAAGCCCTCCACGACGGGGACGAGCTGGGCGTCGGTCTCGCACTCGACGAGGGTCGTGCCGTCCTCCGCGGCGGTGATGTGGCGGTCGAGCACGAACCAGCCCTGGGTGATGTGCCCGGCGCCCATCGAGCTGAGCACCGGGCGCAGCGCGTAGTCCACGGCGAGGACGTGCGCGGGCGAGCCGCCGGTCGCCAGCGGCAGGACGGCCTTGCCGGCCAGGGCGTACTGCGGGAGCACGTCCAGCAGGGCCTTGAGCAGCCCGGAGTAGGCGGCCTTGTAGACGGGGGTGCCGATGACGACGCCGTCGGCGCGGGCGAACAGCTCGGTGACGGCGACGATCTCGGGGTGGTCGAAGTCGCCCGACAGCAGCGCGTGCGCGGGCAGGCCGCGGGCCTCGAAGGGGATGACGTGGTGGCCGCGGTCCACCAGGCGGGCGTCGACGTGGCGCAGCAGCCGGGTGGTGCGGGAGGTGGCGGACGGGGAGCCGGAAACGGACAGGACGGTGGCCATGTTTCACCTCTGGCTGGAAGCGGGGGCGCTTCGCAGCGGCCGCTGCTCGGCTGCTGCGGTGGGGCCGGCGGTCTCGACGGGTGCGCTTCAGCCGCGACAGAGGGAACCGGACACACGCTGCAGGTCGACGTGCCGCCGACGCGTGAGTGCCCGGGCCTGATCCATGCCTGGAATGCAAACACGCTGCGTTCGGAGCGGTCAAGAATCGTTTCGGCAAGCGGAACGCAGGTGACGGGCGCGTTTCGCGCCGGAACGATCCGGTACGTGCATCAAAACTGCTACAAGAGGCCTGGCAGGGGCCCCGGGGGGAGTCAGCGGTAGCGGGGTCGGGCATCCTCGACGGCATGAACACGTGGCAGGAGGGCCGCCCGGGCGGCGGAGGGAACCCGTACGGAGGCAACGGCGGCGGTGCGGCGGCCGAGCCGCCACTGCCGGCCGGACTGAACCCGCGCGGGCCCGGGGCGCCCGCTCCGCGGCAGCCGGGGCCGTCCCGCCTCGGCGGCGTCCCGCCGCAGACCGGGCCCGGCGGGCCCGGCCGGCCTGGCCCGGGTGGTCCCGGTGGCCCTGGTGGACCCGGTCGCCCCGGCGGCCCGGGTGGTCCCGGCGGTGCCCGGCCCGCCGGTGCGCAGTCCAGGCGCTGGCCGCGGCGGCGGATCGTGAAGTGGACGGTCTTCGGCGTGCTGATCGCCGTCATGGTGACCGCCGTCTCCACCTGGTTCTGGGCGGACTCCAAGCTCAACCACGAGAACGTGCTGGCCGACTACCCGGGCCGCCCGGCCGCCGGCAAGGGCACCAACTGGCTGATCGTCGGCTCCGACAGCCGCGACGGCCTCAGCGAGTCCCAGATGGACACCATGCACACCGGCCACGACGTCGAGGGCAAGCGCAGCGACTCGATGATGATCCTGCACATCGGGGACAACGGGAACACCCTGATGAGCATCCCGCGCGACTCCTGGGTGCCGATCCCCGAGTACAAGACGAGCAGCGGCAAGACCCTCAAGGCCACCACCTCGAAGATCAACTCGGCGTTCGCCAACGGCAACGGCCGGCTCCTGGTGCAGACCATCGAGCTGAACACCGGCATCCACATCGACCACTACGCCGAGATCGGGTTCGCCGGGTTCGCCGGCATCGTCGACTCCGTCGGCGGCGTCCGGATGCACATCGACCAGGACATCAAGGACCGGGACTCCGGCCTCGACCTCAAGGCCGGCGACCAGACCCTCAACGGCGTCCAGGCCCTGGCCTTCGTCCGCCAGCGCCACCAGATGGCCGACCAGGACCTCGGCCGGATGCGCAACCAGCAGAAGTTCCTCGGCGCCCTCGCCCACCAGGCCGCCTCCCCGGGGACCGTGCTCAACCCGTTCACCTTCTACCCGCTGGTCGACTCGGCGCTCGGCACCCTGATCGTCGACGACGACTGCGGACTGACCGACCTGGGCTCGCTCTTCCTCGCCATGAAGGACGTCAACGGCGGCGGCGGCAAGACCCTCACCATCCCGATCGGCAACGCGGACTACCGGACCAAGACCGGCGAGTCGGCTGTGCTGTGGGACACCAACAAGTCCAAGCAGGTCTTCGACGCCTTCAAGAACGACACCGCGGTGCCCGACGTCAAGTAACCCGCACACCGCCCCAGCGGGAACGACGCCGCCCCGGAGTGGGAGGTCGGCCGGGCCGACTTCACACTCCGGGGCGGTACGCGTGCCAGTGGCCGCAGTGATTACTCGACCACGCCGGACTTGGCGATCTTGATGGTGGCCGAGGTGCGGCCGCTCTGCGAGCCGAGGCCCTCGATCTTCTTCACGATGTCCATGCCCTCGACGACCTCGCCGAAGACGACGTGCTTGCCGTCCAGCCAGTCGGTGACGATCGTGGTGATGAAGAACTGCGAGCCGTTGGTGTTGCGGCCGGCGTTGGCCATCGACAGCAGGCCCGGGCGGTCGTGCTTGAGCTGGAAGTTCTCGTCCGCGAACTTCTCGCCGTAGATGCTCTTGCCACCGGTGCCGTTGTGGTTGGTGAAGTCACCGCCCTGCAGCATGAAGGCGGGGATCACGCGGTGGAAGCCGGAGCCCTCGTAGCCGAAGCCGTTCTGGCCGGTGGCCAGCTCGCGGAAGTTGCGGGCGGTCTTCGGGACGACGTCGTCGTACAGCTTGAAGACGATGCGGCCCGCCGGCTCGTCGTTGATGGTGATGTCGAAGAAAACGTTGGAACCCATGCAGGGATCATGGCACGAGCGGCCCGGAGTCGCGCGCCACCCCCTCAGGGCCCGAGGTCACCGGCGTGTTATTTCCGCGTTCACCGTCAGGCCGGAAACGGTGGAAGCTAACATCGATGTCAGGTTCAAGCCTTCGGTCGGAACGGCGGGGTGGACGGCATGAGGATCGGCGAACTGGCCCGGCGCACGGGCGTGAGCGAGCGCTCGCTGCGGTACTACGAGCAGCAGGGACTGCTGGTCGCCCGGCGCACCGCGGGCGGCCACCGGGAGTACCCGGAGATGGCGGTGGACCGGGTGGTGCACATCCAGGAGCTGTTCGCCGCCGGGCTGCACAGCCGCACCATCTACAAGATCCTCCCCTGCATGCGGGACACCGACGGCGGCCCCAGCGAGACCGCCACCCCGCTGCTGGTCGAGGAGCTCACCTCGGAGCGGGACCGGATCGACCGGATGATCACCGACCTGCTGCGCTCGCGCGAGGTGCTGGACGAGGTGATCGCCGGCGCCTCCGGGGAACCGGCGGCGGCCGAGGCGGCGTAGCAGCCGCTCAGGCCTTGAGCTTGCGCCAGACCGTCTCCAGGGCCACGATGTCCGCCGCGTCCAGCCGGTCGGTGAACACCGGCGCCAGGGCGGCCCGCCGGGTCGCGTCGGCCTCGGCGAAGAGGGCGCGCCCCTGCCCGGTCAGCTCGATCCGCACCGAGCGCGCGTCCGAGGCCGAGGGCGTACGGGACACCAGGCCGCGTCCCGCCAGGGCGTCCACCACCCGGGAGACCTGGCTGCGGCTGAGCATGGTCTTGGCGCCGAGGTCGGAGGCGGCCACCGGCTCCTGCTGGCCGTCCAGCCAGAGCATCACCTCGAACCAGGACAGCGGCAGCCCGTGCACCCGGGCCAGCTCCCGGTCCACCCGGGCGGCCAGGGTGGTGCCCGCCCAGACCAGGCCGTAGAAGGCGTGGTCCTGCTCCGACAGCGGGCCCAGGGAGAGATCGGCGCGGTCCATGCCGTTCATCGTACCGAGGGTGCGTGCGTGTGCACACAGTGCCCGAGGATGCCCGCCCCCGCTACAGGTCCAGCTCCGCCACCTCCTGGCCGCCGCTCAGCTCGCCGGTCGGGCGGAAGCCCAGCCGGGCGTAGAACCCGGCGGGCCCGTCCGGGCCCGGGTGGTAGGTGACGGTCGCGCGGGTGCCGCCACGGCGGCGGATCTCCGCGCAGACCTGCTCGACGGCGAAGCGCCCGTAGCCGCCGCGCTGCCGCCCGGCGTCGACCAGCAGGCGCCAGAGGCCGGAGCGGGGGCGGTCGTCGGGGCGCTCCGGATCGAAGCGGACGTCGAAGAAAGCCATCACGAAGCCGACCGGCCGCCCGCCGTCCAGGATCAGCCGGGGCCAGGCCGTCTCCCCGTGCACGTACGCCTCGGCCAGCGACTTCGCCACCGGCGCGACCAGGCCCTCCTGGTCGGGGCGCACCCGCAGGGCGAGGGCGGCGTCGATGTTCCCGGGGGTGAGCACGGCGAGGCTGAGGTCCGAAGGCACGGCGGGCAGCCTAGACAGGCCGGCTGCCCGCCGTCGCCCGGTTTACCGGGCCGCGGTCACGCCCCGGCCGGGTAGTCGGTGCCGCGGCCGACCGCCGCCCAGGCCTCGGCCTCCTGGCGCGCGCCGTCCAGGTGGCCCAGGACCGCGTCCACGGCGTCGGTGCCGAGCGCGAGCCGCAGCGGGGTCTTCTCCGCGGCCAGCGCGGCCAGGATCGCCTCGGCGGCCTTCACCGGGTCGCCCGGCTGCTTGCCGTCGGAGTCCGGCAGGCCGGTGCGGACCGGGCCGACCACCGGCTCGTACGCGTCGATCGAGGCGCTGTGGGCGAGCGCGCCGCCGCCCGCGAAACCGGTCCGGAAGGCGCCCGGCTCGACGATCATCACCTTGATCCCGAAACCGGCCACCTCCAGGGCCAGCGCCTCGGACAGCCCCTCCAGCGCGAACTTGGTGGCCGAGTAGGCGCCCACGCCGGGGAAGGAGAAGCGGCCGCCCATGCTGCTCATCTGCACCACGGCGCCCGTGCCCTGGGCCCGCATGTGTGGCAGCACCGCGCGGGTGAGCGCGGCCGGACCGAAGAAGTGGAGGTCCATGAGGTCCCGCAGCTCGCGGTCGGTGGACTCCTCGACGGCGCCGATCAGGCCGCGGCCGGCATTGTTCACCAGGACGTCGATCCGGCCGTACCGCTGCACGGTCTCCGCGACCACCGCGGGGATCCGCTCCTGGTCGGTGACGTCCAGCTGCACCGGGACCAGCCGGCCCGGGTGCGCCGCGGCGAGCTCCGCCAGCGTCTCCGGGCGGCGCGCGGCCGCGACGACGGTGTCACCGGCCGCCAGCGCGGCCTCGGCGATCGCCTGACCGAAGCCGGAGTTGGCGCCGGTGATCAGCCAGACCTTGCCGTCGACGTGCTGCTCGGGGGTGCTGCTCATGATCCGTAGTCTCCCGCAATCATCGTGCTCCGGTACAGAGTTGACGATCATTTATGACATTCGGGCAGCCCGCTCGTCCAGGAGGGTTCGATGTCGGACGGCAAACGGCCCCCGACCGCTCACCGGCGGTCGGGGGCCGTTCCGAAGTACGGGACGTACGGGTCGACTACGGCAGGTTGCGGGCCATGACGATCCGCTGGACCTGGTTGGTGCCCTCGTAGATCTGGGTGATCTTCGCGTCCCGCATCATCCGCTCCACCGG
>NZ_JBITZP010000058.1:0-38157 GCF_044546945.1 Kitasatospora sp. NPDC053057
TGGTGCCGTCGCGTTCCCACTCCTTGAAGTATCCGTAGACGGTGGTGTGGGGCGGGAGGTCGTGCGGCAGGTACCGCCAGGCGATCCCGGTCCGCGCGACGTAGAGGATCGCGTTCACCACCTCGCGCAGGTCGGTCGTGGGCTCACGCCCTTCGGCGCGAACGCGTCGCCACTCCAGCAGCATGGGCTCGATGAGCTCCCACTGATCGTCTTTCAGGTCCGAGGGATACCGGCGTCGTTCCGTCACAGTTGATCAATATCGCGGACACGGACCCGGCTGCCAGGAGATCCTGGAACCGAGTCCGTGCCGCGCGAACCAAAGCCGGACAGTTGGGGGGAATCCCCTATCGAACGCCCTCTGAGGGCCTGAGGCCCGTGGCCGCTACTGCGGGACGATCACGTCCTGGGTGCCCGGCACCGTCCCGGCCAGCAGCACCGCGTCCACCGGGACGTTCCGCTTGACGATCGCCAGCGCGATCGGCCCCAGCTCGTGGTGCCGGGCCGAGGAGGTCACGAAGCCCAGCGACCGCCCGTCCGGGTCGGAGGCCAGCCGCACCTCGGTGCCGTGCGGGGGCAGCGTCTCCTCGGTGCCGTCCAGGTGGAGGAAGACCAGCCGGCGCGGCGGGCGGCCCAGGTTGTGCACCCGGGCGACGGTCTCCTGGCCGCGGTAGCAGCCCTTCTGCAGGTGGACGGCGGTGCTCAGCCAGTCCACCTCGTGCGGGATGGTCCGGTGGTCGGTCTCGAAGCCGAGCCGGGGCCGGTGGCCCTCGATCCGCAGCGCCTCGTACGCCCAGACCCCGGCCGCCGGGCCGAACCCGGCGGTCAGCTCCACCAGTTCGGCGCGCGGCACGAACAGGTCGCGCCCGTACGGGAGTTCGCGAACGGCGGCGGCGCGCTCGACCGAGCCGGTGGAGCCGGCCGGCAGGTGGACCACGGCGTAGTCGGCGGTCGCGTCGGCGACCTCCACCTGGTAGAAGAACTTCATGCTCTCCAGGTAGGCCACCAGCGCGTCCTGGGTGCCCGGCTCGACGTGGGCCCAGGTGGTGGTGCCGTCGTCGACCAGGTAGAGCGCGTGCTCGACGTGCCCGTTCGGGGAGAGCACCAGCGCCTCGGTGGCGTGCTGCGGCTCCAGCTGGCTCACGTGCTGGGTGAGCAGCAGGTGCAGCCAGGACAGGCGGTCCGCGCCGGTGACGGTGACCACGCCGCGGTGCGAGAGGTCGACGAAGCCGGTGCCCTGCGACAGGTTCCGTTGCTCGCGGAAGATGTCGCCGTAGTGGGCGGCGACGCCCTCGTCGGCCCCCTCGGCGGGGACGGCTCCGGGCAGGGCAAGCAGCGGACTCTTCACACCGGTCATACCGGCCAGCTTACGACCGGCCGTCCGCCTGCTTCGCGGTGCAGTCGGCGCAGCGGCCGAAGATGGCGAAGTGCTTGAGGTCGGTGTCGAAGCCCTGTTCCTCACGCAGCCGGTCGATCAGCGGCTGGGCGATCTCGGTGCCGGTCTCGGTGACCTTCTCGCAGTCCCGGCAGACCAGGTGCAGGTGGTGGTGGCGGCCGGCCAGGTGGTAGGTCGGGGCGCCGTGGCCGAGGTGGGCGTGCGAGACCAGGCCCAGCTCCTCCAGCAGCTCCAGGGTCCGGTAGACGGTGGAGATGTTGACGCCGCTGGCGGTCTTGCGGACGTGGCAGAGGATGTCGTCGGGGGTGGCGTGGTCGAGGACGTCCACGGCCTCCAGCACGAGCTGCCGCTGCGGCGTGAGGCGGTAGCCGCGCTCGCGCAGGTCGGCCTTCCAGTCGCCGGAGAGCTGCCAGTCGGTGGTGCCGGTGTCCGCCACGGTTCTGTCCCTGCCAAGGTCGGGGGTCCTGAAGCAAGTGTAGGGACCGGCCGCGGGCCGGTCCCTACCTCGTGCACGGGCTGTGCGGGCGCCTACTCGGGCTGCGCCTGTTTGAGCTGTGCCTACTTGAGCTGTGCCTACTTGAGCTGTGCCTACTTGAAGAAGGCGATGCCGTCGTCCGGCAGGTCGTTGATGTCCTTGATCAGCTGGGCCGGGCTGAGCACCTTCTTCAGCTGCGCGGACATGTACGGGCGCAGCGACACGTTCGGGGCGGCCTTCTCGCCGACCCAGAGCAGCTCGCCGTTGACGAAGCCGTACAGCCGCTTGCCGCCGGAGTACTCCGGGGAGCCCTCGATCCGGGCCACCGCGTCGGTGGAGACGTCGACCTGCGGCTTGCCGTCGGCCAGCTCGCCGTACCAGATCTCGACCGTGCCGTCGTCACGGACGGAGGAGATCTCGATCCCGCGGGCGCCGGTGGTGCCGTCGTGGTTGCTGGTGATGCGCCAGAACGCGTGCTCGTTCTCCAGCGGACGGACCTTCTCGCCCTCCTCGTTCAGCACCCAGGTGCGGGAGCGGAACTCCAGGAAGGGGCGGCCGTCGTGCCGGATCACGATCTCCTGGCCGAAGTTGCACTTCTCCGTGCCCGGGAAGTCATAGACGCCCGCGCCCTCCCAGGTGCCGAGGAGGAAGGCGAGCGGGACGACGTCCTTGTGGAGGTCAGAGGGGATCTCGATCATGTTCCTGGTCGCTGTCGTGGTCGGTGCGGTCTGCCTCAACCGTACGGCAGGGTCAGCGCTGGCCCTGGTAGAGCTTCATCACCGAGAAGATGGCGAACCAGGTGATCAGCACGGCCATCAGGGCCAGCAGACCGTCGAAGAACATTTCCAGACCGGACACGGGGGGCTCCCAGGCGGCGACAGTTGTGGTGGATTTTGCGGGCTCACTCTATCCGTCGTGGTCCGGCCGGTCGCGGTGAGCCCCACCACGTCGGGTTTCGTGCCCCGCGCACGGGCGCCGCCCAAGGTTTGCCCAAGGGATTCCGGGATGACGGCGGGCGGGGGCGGCGGGACCTCTAAGGTGGCGCCATGTCGAAGAAGCTCGTCATCAAGGTCACCGCCGGGGCGGACGCGCCGGAGCGGTGCTCCCAGGCCTTCACGGTGGCGGCCGTGGCCGTCGCCAGCGGGATCGAGGTCTCGCTCTGGCTGACCGGGGAGTCCTCCTGGTTCGCCCTGCCGGGGAGGGCGGCGGAGTTCGAGCTGCCGCACGCCGCGCCGCTGCCGGACCTGCTGGAGTCGATCCTGGCGGCCGGCTCGGTGACGCTGTGCACCCAGTGCGCGGCCCGGCGCGGGATCGAGCAGAAGGACACCGTCGAGGGTGTCCGGATCGCGGGCGCGCAGGTCTTCGTCAGCGAGATCACGGCGGACGGCGTCCAGGCGCTCGTCTACTAGACCCGTCGGCTCCGTACGGGCCCTGCTCCTACCGGGGCTTGTCGCGCGGTTCGTGGTCGGGGTGGTCCCGGTCGTGCCCGGGATCGTCCCACTTCGGGTCGTCCCAGCGCGGGTCGTTCCACCAGTCGTCCTCCGGGTCCCGCTTGTTGGCGAACACCGCGGCGGCGGGCGGGATGACCATCGCGACCACGCACAGGCCCACCGCGGCCCCCACCGAGAAGAACCGCACCACGCCCCAGGCCAGGACGAACAGGCCCAAGCACACGCCCATCATGGCGTAGTAGTAGCGCCGCCGACGCCTCGTCTGCACGTCTTCCACGGTACGGCCGGGGGCCCCTGCGCGGCAGGGGCCCCCGGTGTGATCGTCCGTCCTGGTCAGACCGCGATCGCGACCTCGACGGCGGTGCCCTGGGAGGCCACCACCTGACGGTCCACGGTCTGGCCCGGGACGAGCGCCCGCAGGGTCCACTTGCCCGGGCGGGCGAAGAACCGGAACTGGCCGGTCGCCGAGGTGGGCACCTCGGCCGTGAACTCGTTGTTCTCGTCCAGCAGCCGGACGTAGCCGTTGACCGGCTCACCGTCGCGGGTCACCGAACCCTGGATGATCGTCTCGTTCGCCACGTCAACTCCTGCCAGGTCCGGGCCGCCGGCCTTCGCACCGCACATGTCTGGTTTTCCCTTCTGACTTACGGGTCGAGCCGGGGGCTCAGTTGCCGAGCTCGATCGGCACGCCGACCAGGCTGCCGTACTCGGTCCACGAACCGTCGTAGTTCTTGACGTTCTCCTGGCCGAGCAGCTCGTGCAGCACGAACCAGGTGAGCGCGGAGCGCTCGCCGATGCGGCAGTAGGCGATGGTGTCCTTCGCCAGGTCGATGCCCTCGGCCTCGTACAGCGCCTTGAGCTCCTCGTCGCTCTTGAAGGTGCCGTCGTCGTTGGCGTTCTTGGCCCACGGGATGTTGCGGGCGCTCGGCACGTGGCCGGGGCGCTGCGACTGCTCCTGCGGGAGGTGGGCCGGGGCGAGCAGCTTGCCGGAGAACTCGTCGGGCGAGCGGACGTCGACCAGGTTGAGGTTGCCGATGGCGGCGATCACGTCGTCGCGGAAGGCGCGGATCGAGGAGTCGACGGCCTGGGCGGTGTACTCGGTGGCCGGGCGGGTCGGGACCTCGGTGACCAGGTCGCGGGAGTCCAGCTCCCACTTCTTGCGGCCGCCGTCCAGCAGGCGGACGTCGCCGTGGCCGTACAGCTTGAAGTACCAGTAGGCGTAGGAGGCGAACCAGTTGTTGTTGCCGCCGTAGAGCACGACGGTGTCGTCGTTGGCGATGCCCTTGGCGCTGAGCAGCGCCTCGAAGCCGGCCTGGTCGATGAAGTCGCGGCGGACCGGGTCCTGGAGGTCCGACTTCCAGTCGATCCGGACGGCGTTGCGGATGTGGTTCTTGTCGTACGCGGAGGTGTCCTCGTCGACCTCGACGATGACGACCTTCGGGTCGTCCAGGCGGGCCTGGACCCAGTCGGCGTCGACCAGGACGTCGCTGCGGCTCATGGTGGTGTTCTCCATCCGAGGGCGGTAGGCGGAAGGTGCTGCTCAGCAGGTGCTGCAGGGTGCCCGAACGGGTGCGGTCCGAATTCCCGTCCGAAATCCTGTCCGAATGACGGGACGGAGGAGCGAGCCGGGGCGGCCGGGCGGGGAAGTGCGGGGTACGGCGGCGAGCATCGGCCCGAAGAGCCGGGCGAGGTCACCGGAGAGATCGGCGGCGGGCGTCAACTGCCCTGCCAGGATGCCGACTTAGCGCATTCGACACAGACAGGCGGCCACGCGGCACAGGTCGACCGCCCGCCGCTTCGTGAGATCCGTCTGTCGCTTCATGCCGACGATGCTAGGGACACCGACGGCCTGCTGTCATCAGCGTATCGAATGCTGGGATAGGAATGGTCGAATGCTGGGATTCGACCTCCACTCGTTCCGGCGGGTGCGGGCGGGACGCCCGGCGGGGGCACACAACGGGCGGAAACGACACCGCTCCGCGCGCCGCGCTGGACAGCGCGTCTCGCGGAGCGGAACGAAGGCGAAGCGGAGGCGGAACGGGGCCCGAGGTCAGCCCAGCAGCTTGACGCCCTTGCCCTCGAAGGACAGCTGGAGGCCCTCCGGCAGCGGCGTCACACCGTCCTTCGCGGCCAGGCTCAGACCGGCCGGCATCGAGTCCAGGGTGAAACTGGCCGGCTCGACCTTCCGGTTGGCGAGCCCGGCGAACATCTCGGCCAGCGAGCTCAGCTTGAGGCCGTCCACGGTGATGGTGTTGCCCTCGTTGTGCACGGTGGCCTCACCGACCGAGACCGGCCCCAGCGAGGCCTTGACCTTGCCCGGACCGCCGTACGACAGGCTCAGCCGGGAGTTGGCGCCGCCCGGCAGCGGGGCGCCGCCCATCAGCTGGGAGGCCGGGGGCAGCAGCTGGGCGAGGTCCTGGTAGGTGATCACACCGCTGCCGGACCCGCTGTCCATGGTGGCGCTGTTCAGGTTGTCGCTCACCTCGACGCCCGAGAGCTTGGCCTTGAACGAGTGCAGCGCCACCTGCTGGCCGTTGTTCCGGATGGTCAGGCCGTCCGAGGAGATCCGGACGTCGTCCAGCTTCTTCGAGACCACCTGGGTCAGGAACGGGAAGCCGTCGATCGTCACGTCCGGCCGCCGGCTCATCTGGCCGCTCTTCACCAGCTGGTCGGCGGCCTCGTCCTCGGCCACGCCGACCGCGATCCGGTCCGCGCCCACCAGCAGGCCGGCGAGCACCGCCAGGCCGATCGTCGCCTTCAGCCATCCGCGCATCGTGTCCCCCGTCGTCGCCGGTCGCCGTAGTCGTCCGCTGCGGTCCGTCGTCGTTCCGTCCCGGAGCCGTTCCGTCCGGGAGCCGTCCGGCCGCGGCTCCTTCCGCACGACCGTACGACGTCCCGCCCCGGAAGGTGGTTCCGGGGCGGGACGCGGTCGTGACGTACCCGGCTCAGCCGGCCAGCAGGTCGGTGGCCATCCAGATCAGCGGCGCGGCCACCGCCAGCGGCAGCGCCACGCCTGCCGTCATGTGCACGAAGCGGGACGGGAAGTCGTACGCCGCGACCCGGCGCCCGATCAGCGCACCCAGCCCGGCGAGCGCCCCCAGCGCCAGCGGCGCGCCCACCAGGAACCCCAGCAGCACCGCCGCGACCAGGCCCAGCACCGGGCCCAGCTGCTTCGGGCCGGGCAGCGGAGCCGCCGCCAGCAGGGTGGCCAGCGCCACCGCGCCCACCCCGGCCGGCACCCACTCGGCCAGCAGCAGCGTGGTGCACAGCGCCGTCACCACGGTGGCCGAGCCCAGCACGGTCAGCGCGTAGAACCGCTCCTTCGGGTCCGACGGGCGGAACGTCTGCAGCACCAGGACCAGCAGGAAGAACCCGCCCAGGGTGCCCACCACGGCCGCCGCGTCGCTGTTCGAGTCCACCAGCAGCACGGCCGCGTCCGCGGTGAGCCCGGCCAGCGCGGCGAGCAGGATGCCCTGGCGGGCCGGCCACATGCCGTTCAGCCGGAACCAGCCGGCCGCCGTCAGCAGCTGCAGCAGCGCGACCACCAGGGCCAGCGCCACCTGCCCCAGCGCGGCGCCACCGGCCAGCAGCGCGGCCACGCCCGCGGTGATCAGGGCGGGCTGCAGGCCCGGGTCGATGATCGGCGAACCGCTCCGGCCGCCCGGGGCGGCGGTCGGAGCGGCGAGCGGGGTCGGCTGCGCCGGGAGGGCCCCGTGCGGCGGGGCGGCGGGGGCATCCGGGCGCTTGAGCGTCATGGTCGGCGAGTCGAAGCCCAGTCCGGCGGCGGGCATCCTGGCGCCGGGGGGCATGCCGGCCACGGGCGGCATGCCAGCGGCGGGCGCGGTCTGCTGCGGGGCGGGCTGCGGCGCCGGGGCCGCGTGCCGCGCCCGCGAGGGCTGCTGCGGCTGCATCGGGGGCTGCTGTACCGGAGGCTGCCCGAGGTGCTGCGGCGGGGCGACCGGCATCGCACCGGAGACCCTCACCGGCGGCAGCAGCGTGGTGGCCGCCGCGTCGTCCAGCGGTGGGACGGGCGGGAGCAGCGTGGTAGCGGCCGCGTCGTCGAACGCGGGCACCGGCGGCAGCAGCGTGGTCGCGTCGGCGTCGTCGAACGCCGGGACGGGCGGCAGCAGCGTGGTCGCGTCGGCATCGTCCACCGGATAGCCGTACGGGTGCTGCGGCGCGTGCTGCGGGGGCTGCTGCGGATGCGGATAGGGCTGCTGGGGCTGCTGCGGCCAGTTGCCGCCGTAGCCTCCGCCGTGGTTCGGGTTGTTCATGTCCGTCACGCCGCTCAGCCTCCCGCGAACGGCGGGAGGACCTCGACCGTCCCGCCCTCGGTCAGGGCCACGGTCGCGTGGTCCCGGCCGCCCACCTGCGCGCCGTCGACCAGGTACGAGCAGTGCCCGAGCAACTGGACGAGCTTCGGCCGGTCGGCGTGCCGCTCCCTGGCCGCGGCCAGCGCCTCCGCCAGGGTCGCCGCCTCGTACGGCTCCTCGGCCAGCCCGGCCTCGGACTTCGCCGCCGCCCAGTAGCGGATCGTCCCGCGCACCCGGGCGCCGCTGGCGGGCTCGGTGGTCGCGCCCATCGGGCCACCCCTTCCGTTCGTCCTCGCCCGGCCCCGGTGACCCGGTCCGGCTCGCCACCGGGGCTCCTGCCCGACCACCCGAACGATGGACCCGGGCAGCGCCGCCGATGTGCGTCCCATGATGGCGTGTCCGCCGGTCCGAGCGGCAATCGCCCTGGCCCGACGGGCCGGAGCGGCGCTCGAAGCTGTGTCCAGGCTCACCCGGCGCGCGCCCGGATTGAGCGAACCGCCGGATTCGCGCACTCCCGGTGCGGAGGACGGTCGGCTATCCTCGTGCTCCAAGAGGGATCCGGGCAGAGTCGCCCCCGGGTCCTTTTGTGCTTTCAGGACGCCAGTACGGACGTTCGTGCGATTCGTCGGCCCACCCCCGGCGCGCCGCAGGAACCGCCCCGCCTCTCGCGGCACAAGGACGTGCCGCCCGGCGGGGTGTCGCCACCCGGCGCCGGGCCGCCACCCGGGACCGGACCAGACCGGAGGGTTCGCGGGATGAACAGGGCAGGAACGGTGCGCCAGGGATTGCGGGACCCCCGGTGCGCCGCGCGCTCCCCCGAGGCCGCCCGGGCGTCCTTCCCCCTCCCCTCAGCACCTGCGTCCTCCGGCTGCGGCGGCAGCCGGGACGCGACCGCGACGACCCGGAAAGGGGACCACCGGGTATGAGTTCTCTCCTCCTCCTGACCAACGCGCTGCAGCCGTCCGCCGAAGTACTGCCGGCCCTCGGCCTGCTGCTGCACAACGTCCGGGTGGCGCCCGCCGAGGGATCGGCCCTGGTGGACACCCCAAGTGCGGACGTCATCCTGGTCGACGGGCGGCGTGACCTGCCGCAGATCCGCAGCCTGTGCCAGCTGCTGCGCTCCACCGGCATCGGCTGCCCGCTGATCCTGGTGGTCACCGAGGGCGGCCTGGCCGCCGTGACCGCCGAGTGGGGCATCGACGACGTCCTGCTGGACACCGCCGGCCCGGCCGAGGTCGAGGCCCGGCTGCGGCTCGCGCTCGGCCGCCTCCAGGTCGCCGTCGACGACAGCCCGATGGAGATCCGCAACGGCGACCTCTCGGTCGACGAGGCCACCTACTCCGCGAAGCTCAAGGGCCGGGCGCTCGACCTCACCTTCAAGGAGTTCGAGCTGCTCAAGTACCTCGCCCAGCACCCCGGCCGGGTCTTCACCCGGGCCCAGCTGCTGCAGGAGGTCTGGGGCTACGACTACTTCGGCGGCACCCGGACGGTGGACGTCCACGTCCGGCGGCTGCGTGCCAAGCTCGGCGTCGAGAACGAGCAGCTGATCGGCACCGTGCGCAACGTCGGCTACCGCTTCGTCGTCCCGGAGAAGGCCGAGAAGAGCGAGCGCCCGGACCTCTCCCAGCGCCCCTCGGCCCCGCTGGAGGCCTGACCGGCGAGCCGGGCGGGCCGTCCCCCGCCCGGCTCGTCCGGTTTGCTCCCGGTGCGCCCCCCGAAGCGGCCCCAGGTCCCACTGCCGCCCCGGAGGCCACACGCGTAGACTCCCCCCGTGGCCAAGGTGACGCGCGACGATGTAGCCCGACTGGCTGGGACCTCGACCGCGGTCGTCAGCTACGTGATCAACAACGGGCCGCGCCCGGTCGCGCCCGCGACCCGGGAGAAGGTCCTCGCGGCGATCGAGCAGCTCGGCTACCGGCCGAACAGCGTCGCCCAGGCGATGGCCTCCCGGCGGACCAACCTGATCGGCATGGTCGTCCCCGACGCCCGCCAGCCCTTCTTCGCCGAGATGGCCCACGCCGTCGAACGGGCCGCGTCCGAGCGCGGCAAGCTCGTGCTGATCGGCAACTCCGACTACGTCGACGACCGCGAGGTCCACTACGTCCGCGCCTTCCTCGGCATGCGGGTCTCCGGCCTGATCCTGGTCAGCCAGGGCCCCTCGCAGCGCGCCGCCGAGGAGTTCGCCGCGATGGAGGGGGCGAAGGTGGTGCTGCTGCACCGCCGTCCCGAGGCGATCGACGACGTCGCGGTGGTCACCGACGACGTCGGCGGTGCCGAGGCCGTCGTCCGCCACCTGCTGGAGGTGCACGGGCACCCGTACGTGGCCTGCTTCGGCGGCCCGGTGGAGTCCCCCGCCCCCGGCGACCCGGTCATCGACCACGTCGAGGGCTGGCAGCGCGCCATGGACGCCCACGGTGTCCCCACCGCACCGCACCTGATCGACGCGCCCTTCCACCGCTACGGCGCGTACGACGTCGCACTCGACCTGCTGCGCAGGCCGGACCGGCCGCGGGCGATCTTCTGCTCCACCGACGACCAGGCCATCGGCGTGCTGCGGGCCGCCCGCGAGGTCGGCCTGCGCGTCCCCGAGGACCTCGCGGTGGCCGGCTTCGACGACGTGCCCGAGGCCGCGCTCGCCGACCCGCCGCTGACCACCGTCGCCTCCGACCGCGACGCGATGGCCCGGGCCGCCGTGGACCTGGTGCTGGACGACTCCCTGATGGTGCCCGGATCGGACACCGAGCGGGTCCGCAAGTTCCCGTCCCGCCTGGTCATCCGCCGTTCCTGCGGCTGCGACGGCGCCGCGCCCGGCCGAGCCCTGCCGGAACAGCCGGACGGAGCAGCCGGAGCGGAATGACCAATTCCGCTCCGCAGGCGGCCTGACCAGGCTTTATGAGAAGCCAACGCGCTTCTCGCGGCGTTCTGAGCCGCTTCTCATCCGGTCCTCATCCACCAGGCGGAGCTTGGTCGGCATGAGCGAACAGCAGCAGCACCCCGACGAGCAGTACGGCCCGTACGAGCAGCCCCGCATCATCGAGGGCACCGTGCTCGGCGGCGGCACCGGCGGCACCGACCCGCGCACCGGGTACGGCCGGCACACCGGGTACGACCAGCACACCGGGTACGGCCGGCGCGAGGACCACTCCGGCGGCAGCTTCGACGGGCCGCCCCCTCCCCCGCCCATGCCGCCCGAGCCGCCCACCCTGCTCGGACATCCGCTGGACCCCTCGGCGCCGGCCCCCGAGGGCCCCGGCGGCCACGGCAAGCGGGCCCGGCGCGGCCTGCTGCGCGGACGGCTCGCCCTGGTCACCGCCGTCGCCGCGATCGCCGCCGTCATCGGCGGGGTCACCGGTGGGGTCGTCGCCGCCGACCGGCAGTCCTCCGACACCCGCGTCGGCACCATCGCCAGCCCGGTCTCCGCCCGCACCGACGGCACCGCCAACGTGCCCGCCATCGCCTCCGCCGTCTCCCCCAGCGTCGTCCAGATCACCGTCAGGAGCGGCAACGGCACCGCCACCGGCACCGGCGTGGTCCTGAACGACAGCGGCCAGATCCTCACCAACTTCCACGTGATCGACACCGCGGCCGACGGCAGCGGCCGGATCACCGTCACCTTCAAGGACGGCTCCACCGCCCCCGCCACCGTCACCGGCACCGACAAGAAGCTCGACGTCGCCGTGATCACCGCGACCGGCGCCAAGAACCTCGCCCCCGCCGTCCTCGGCGACTCCTCCGCCATGGCCGTCGGCGACCCCGTCGTCGCCATCGGCAACCCCGACGGCCTCACCGGCACCGTCACCTCCGGCATCATCAGCGCCGAGAACCGCGACGTCACCGTTCAGCTCGACGAGGGCACCACCAGCGGCAACGGCGGCTTCGGCTTCCCCAACCTGCCCGGCCTGCGCGGCAGCATCCCGCAGCAGCAGAGCGGCGGCGGCACCACCACCTACAAGGCCTTCCAGACCGACGCCGCCCTCAACCCCGGCAACTCCGGCGGCCCGCTGATCAACGCCAACGGCCAGGTCATCGCCATCAACTCGGCCATGTACGCCCCGAACGGCGCCAACTCCACCGCCGGCGGCGGCAGCAGCACGGCCGGCAGCGTCGGCCTCGGCTTCGCCATCCCGATCAACGACATCAAGCAGGTCCTGCCGAAGCTCGAAGCCGGCCAGAGCCTGTGAGCCACAATCCCTGAGAGCCGGTAAGCGTCCGCGAGGCGGACAATTGCTCCCAGCAGGCCCTCCACTGCTCCCAGCAGGCCCTCCACCCGACGAGAAAGGGCACCAGCCCATGACCCCGTCCGCCGACGACCGCACCGCCGCCGAGGCCGGCCACCCCTCCGCCCGGCTCCTCGTGGTCGACGACGAACCCGCCCTCCGGGACGCCCTGGAGAGCAGCCTCGCCTTCGAGGGCTACGAGGTCACCACCGCCACCGACGGCTACGAGGCCCTGGAGTCCGTCGAACGCGACAAGCCCGACCTCGTCCTGCTGGACATCATGATGCCCCGGATGGACGGCCTCACCGCCGTCCGCCGGATGCGCTCCCGCGGCGACACCGTCCCCGTCCTGATGCTCACCGCCCGCGACGCCGTCGGCGACCGCGTCACCGGCCTCGACGTCGGCGCCGACGACTACCTCGCCAAGCCCTTCGAGCTCGACGAACTCCTCGCCCGCGTCCGCGCCCTGCTGCGCCGCAACGCCCTCGCCGCCGAGGCCGCCGCCCGCGCCGCCGCCGAGGACGACAGCGAGGTGCTCGCCTTCGGCGACCTGCGGATGAACACCGCCACCCGCGAGGTCACCCGTGGCGGCAAGCCGGTCGAACTCACCCGCACCGAGTTCATGCTGCTGGAGATGTTCCTCGCCCACCCCCGGCAGGTCCTCACCCGCGAGCAGATCCTCAAGGCGGTCTGGGGCTTCGACTTCGAGCCCTCCTCCAACTCCCTGGACGTGTACGTGATGTACCTGCGCCGCAAGACCGAGCAGGGCGGCATGCCGCGCCTCATCCAGACCGTACGCGGCGTGGGCTACGCCCTGCGCCCGGCCGCCGGCACCAGCGCGTGAGCAGTGTTCCGCCCCCGCCGCTGGCACCGCCGCGCGTGGTGCCCAGCCGCCACCAGCGCATCGTCCACTGGTACCGCTCCCGCTCCCTGCGCGGCCGCCTCACGTTCATGACCGCGGCGGCGGTGGCGGTGGCGATCGCACTGTCGGCGCTGGCGTGCTGGTTCATCGTGCACAAGCAGCTCTACGACCAGGTCCGGACGGATCTGGCGAGCACGCCGTTGCCTCGACCGCTCTTCGCCAGCAGCTGCCCTGCCACCCCGGAAGCCGCGCTGGAACAGGTACAGCACGAGGGCATCGTGCCGGATCCCGGCGGCTCGGCGCCGAGGGACACCCAGTTCGTGGCGGTCAATCCCGTAGCGGTCTGCCTTCCTAGAGATGCGACCAGGGCGATCGTGATATCGCCGGACGACGCCTCCGTAGCCCGGCTCAAAGGCGGACAATCCATCATTCGGAACGGCAGGTACACCAACGGCGATCCTGCGCTGGTCCGTGTCGCACCGGCCGTCCTACGCGGTCCCGGGCATGCACCGGTACCCGGACTGGTGATGGTGGCAACCCCCACCCAGCCCATCGAGGACTCCCTCCAGGGCCTCGCCATCCTCCTCGGCGCCGTCTCCCTCGGCGGCATCCTCCTCGCCGCGGCCGCCGGCCGCCTCGTCGCTCACTCCTCCCTCAAGCCCGTCGACCAACTCACCGACGCCGTCGAGCACATCGCCCGCACCGAGGAGGTCGGCACCACCATCCCGGTGCACGGCGACGACGAGATCGCCCGCCTGTCCACCTCCTTCAACTCGATGAGCACCGCCCTCGCCAACTCCCGCGAGCGCCAGACCCGGCTGATCGCCGACGCGGGCCACGAGCTGCGGACGCCCCTCACCTCGCTGCGCACCAACGTCGACCTGCTGATCCGCAGCGACGACACCGGCCGCCCGCTGCCCCCGGCGACCAGGACCAAGATGCTGGGCAACATGAAGGCGCAGATGCAGGAGCTCACCGTGCTGATCGGCGACCTCCTGCAGCTCTCCCGCCCCGACACCCCGAAGGCCGGCCCCAACCTCACCGTGGTCGCGCTGCACGAGATCGCCGGCCGGGCCGTCGAGCGCGCCAAACTCCGTGGCCCGGGGCTGGTCTTCGAGACGACCACCGAGCCCTGGTACACCCACGGCGACGCGGCCGGCCTGGAGCGGGCCGTGATCAACCTGCTGGACAACGCGGTCAAGTACAGCCCGCCCGGCGGCACCATCGAAGTGCGGCTCCAGCAGGGCGTGTTGACCGTCCGCGACCACGGCCCAGGCATCCCGCCGGACGAGCTGCAGTACGTCTTCGACCGGTTCTGGCGCTCCCCCTCCTCGCGCCAACTCCCGGGCTCCGGCCTCGGGTTGTCGATCGTCGCGCAGAGCGTCCGGGAGGCCGGCGGCGAGGTCACGCTCGGCCCGGCCGGCGACGGCGGCCCCGGTGCGCTGGCCACCGTACGACTTCCCGGCGGCCCCGCCCCCGAGTAGCCGCCGGGAAAGGGACGGGCGGGGCGCCCCGACAGCGCCCCGCCCCTCCTCACCTCCGGCTCACGGTCAGTCGATGTCGCTGCCCGGGCCGAGGACCTTGATCCGGTCCTGCGCCGGCGGCTTCAGCGGCGAGCCCGCCGTGCTGTGGGCCGCCAGGTAGGCCGTGAAGACGTCCAGGTCGGAGACGCCGACGAGCTTGTCGGTGCCCGCCGCGAAGGCCGGGAAGCCGTCGCCGCCGCCGGCCAGGAACTCGTTGGCCGCGACCCGGTACTTGGCGGCCGGGTCGACCGGCGCGCCGTTCAGCCGGATCGAGTCCAGCACCACCCGGTCCGCGCCGGTCCTGCGCATGTCCAGGGTGTAGTGCAGGTTCGAGGACACCTGGAGGACCTTCGGCGCCGCGTCGTTGAGGCCGCTCACCTGCTGCTGCAGCAGCTGGATCAGCTGGGCACCGGTCAGCGTCTTGACCTGCATCATGTTGGTGAACGGCTGGACGGTGAACGCCTCCCCGTAGGTCACCACGCCGTCGCCCTCACTGCCCGAGGCCTTGTACACCAGGTCGGAGCGCAGTCCCCCTGGGTTCATGAAGGCGACCTGCGCCCCGCCCTTGTCGGCCGGGGCGAGCCCCTCCAGCTGCGCGTCGGCGATCACGTCACCGAGCGGCTTCTCCAGGTCGCCGCTGCCGCGGCCGTTGATGTCCGCGGAGATGTAGCCGATCGGGCGGTTGGCGATCGGGGCGGCCAGCTTGGAGTAGTGGTCGATCAGCGCCGTCATGTCCGGGGCCTTCGCGACCGTGCGGCGCACCACGTGGTTCTCGGCCTTGACCGAGGGGCGGACGATCTCGCCGGTGGCCTTGTCCAGCTTCATGTCGATCTCGGTGAACAGCCGGCCGAAGGAGGCGGCGCTGGTGACCGAGCGCGGCACGCCGTTGGGGTCGGGGATGTCGCAGGCGTACGCGTTGTGGGTGTGGCCGGTGACGATGGCTCCGACGGCCGGGTCGATCTTCCTCGCGATGTCGACGATCGGGCCGGAGACGCCCTGGCCGGCCGGGCCGCAGTCGTAGTTGTAGACGCTGCTGGCCGGGTAGCCGCCCTCATGGATCAGCGCGACGATCGAGTTGACGCCCTTGGCCTTCAGCTCGGCGGCGTACTTGTTGATCGTGGTGACCTCGTTGGCGAACTTCAGGCCCTTGATGCCCTCGGCGGTCACGATGTTCGGCGTGCCCTCCAGGGTGACGCCGATGAAGCCGATCTTCACGCCCTGGGACTTGGTCACCCAGTACGGCGGAAGCAGGGTCTCGCCGGTCTTCTCGTCGGTGACGTTGGCCGACAGGTAGTTGAAGTTGGCGCCCTTGAAGGTGCGGCCGGGCTCGTAGCAGCCGTCGGTCGGGTGGCAGCCGCCCTCCTGCTTGCGCAGCAGCTCCGCGGCGCCCTGGTCGAACTCGTGGTTGCCGACCGAGGTGACGTCCAGGCCGAGCTTGTCCATCGCCTCGATGGTCGGCTCGTCGTGGAACAGCGCCGAGGTGAGGGGGCTGGCCCCGACGATGTCGCCGGCCGCGACGGTGATCGAGTCGTCGGCCGGGATCCGCGCCTCGCGCAGCTCGGTGGCAAGGTACTCGATGCCGCCGGCCGGGGTGGAGACGACCTGCCCGGTGGCCGGGTCGACCTCCTTGATCGTGCCGGAGGAGCCGGCCGGGGGCTCCAGGTTGCCGTGGAAGTCGTTGATCGCCAGCAGCTGGAGGTTGACGGTCTTGTGACGCTTGGCGTTGGCGTCGGCGGCCTGAGCGGCCGTCGGCACGACCACCGTGCCGAACAGACCTGCGGCGGTGACGACGGCGAACGCCGCCCGTCGGGATCTGACGGTGAGCATGAGAGGTCCCCTGCACCTTGGAGGACCACGCGGCGGCGGAGGACACCGGTGCGTGGGCGATGAGTTACGCAAGTTGCAGCCTAGGGTCAACGCGCGTAGCTGTCAGGACGTCGATCGTAACGAGAGGATTACCTGCTGACGAACCATCGCGGCCGGGCGCGGACCGGCAGCCTGCGTACGATCGCACCGCCTCCCGACCGGCCGCCGGTCAGACCCCCGGCTCGGCCGCCAACTGCCGTTCGGCCCGCACCCGTTCGGCCACCGCGTCCTCGGTCATCGCGCGGTCGGTGTACACCAGCGGCCGCTCGGTGTCGGTGATGATGTGCTTGACCACCTGGACGTTGCCGTTGACGTCCCACACCGCGATGCCCGGCGACAGGGTGGGGATGATCTCCACCGCCCAGCGCGGCAGACCCAGCACCCGTCCGGTGGCCCGCGCCTCCTCGGCCTTCTGCATGTAGATCGTCCGGGTGGAGGCCATCTTCAGGATCGCCGAGGCCTCCTTGGCCGCCGCGCCGTCCACCACGTCCGACAGGTGGTGCACCACCGCGACGAACGAGAGCCCGAGCCGACGGCCGAACTTCAGCAGCCGCTGGAACAGCTGGGCCACGAAAGGGCTGTTGATGATGTGCCAGGCCTCCTCGACCAGGAAGATGCGCTTCTTCCGGTCCGGCCGGATCCAGGTGTGCTCCAGCCACACCCCGACGATCGCCATCAGGATCGGCATCGCGATCGAGTTGCGGTCGATGTGCGAGAGGTCGAAGACGATCAGCGGCGCGTCCAGGTCGATGCCGTCGGTGGTCGGGCCGTCGAACATGCCGCGCAGGTCACCGTCGACCAGCCGGTCCAGCACCAGCGCCACGTCCAGACCCCAGGACTGCACCTCGTCCACCGCCACGCCCAGCGACTCCAACGAGGACAGCTCCGGGCTGCGCAGGGTGTCGATGATGTCGTCCAGCACGGGCTGACGGTCCTTCACCGAGGCCACCACGTGGGCGTGCGCGGCCTTCAGCGCGAAGCCGGCCCGCTCCTCAAGACCGCGCCCCATCGCCACCTCGATGATGGTGCGCAGCAGCGACAGCTGACCGGTCTGGGTGATCGCCGGGTCGAGCGGATTGAGCTTCACCCCGCCGTCCCGGGCCGCCATCGGGTCCAGCCGGATCGACTTTATGCCCAGCGCCTGGGCGATCAGGTTCCACTCGCCGACACCGTCCTCGCCCTGCGCGTCGAGCACCACGATCTGCCGGTCGCGGAACCTCAACTGCCGCAGCACGTACGTCTTCTCCAGCGCCGACTTGCCGTTGCCGGACTCCCCCAGCACCAGCCAGTGCGGGGCGGGCAGTTGCTGCCCGTACAGCTGGAAGGGGTCGTACACGTAGCCCTTGCCGCTGTACACCTCGCGCCCGATGATCACACCAGAGTCGCCCAACCCCGGTGCGGCCGTGGGCAGGTAGACCGCCTGCGCCTGGCCGGTGGAGGTGCGCACCGGCAGCCGGGTGGTCTCCACCTTGCCGAACAACAGGCTGGTGAACGCGTCGGTGAGGTTGCCGAGCGCCATGGGCGGCCTCCTGGTGCCAGCGGTAGGGGTGAGCGAGTGCGGTGCGGGTGGACGGGCGCGGCGGTCAGCGGCGGATTCCGGTGGCGAACGGCAGGGTGTTGACGAAGGCCCGGTGGTGCTCGCGGTCGCACCACTCCAGCTTGAGGTAGCTCTTGCCGGCCGACGCCCGGATGGTCCGCTTGTCGCGGGCCAGCGCCTCGGGGTTGCGCGAGGAGACCGTGATGTAGCCGACCAGGTTCACCCCGGCCGCGCCGGAGGCCAGGTCGTCACCGCGTTGGTCCACCCGGCCGGTGTGGGCCAGGTCGCGCGGGTCGACCGTGCGGTTCATCTTGGCCGCACGGCTGGCCTCCGCCTCGTCGTTGGTCTTCTCGGTCAGCATCCGCTCGATCGCGACGTCGGTGGGCTCCAGGTCCATCGTCACCGCGACCGTCCGGATCACGTCCGGGGTGTGCACCAGCAGCGGCGCCAGGAAGTTGACGCCCACCGGGGTCAGCGGCCACTCCTTGACCCACGCGGTCGCGTGGCACCACGGCTCCCGGGTCGCCGACTCGCGGGTCTTCGCCGTCAGGTACTGCGGGTGGGTCGCGTCCAGCTCGGCCGGCCAGGCGTTGCGCCGGGACATCGCCTGGATGTGGTCGATCGGGTGGTCCGGGTCGTACATCGAGTGCAGCAGCGAGGACAGCCGGGCCTGGCCCAGCGGCTGGCGCACCCGGATGTCCGCCTCGGCCAGCCGGGCGCAGATGTCGGTCAGCTCGCGGGCCATCACGGCCGCCAGCCCGTCGTCGTCCCGGGACGGGCCGCCCACCGCACGCTTCTCGTAGGCGCTGCGGCCCATCGCGTGCGCCTCGGCGGCCAGGTCACGGGTGTAGTGCATGCAGGCCACCAGGTAGGCCCGGTGCTGCTCCGAGGAGGTCGACACCATCGACTGCAGCTGGTCGTACGACTCCTGCAGCCAGCGCGGCGCGTCGTGGTCGCCGCGGCGCTCCACGTCCTTGGCGTGCGCGTCCGGGTCGGCCGGCAGGGTGCGGGCCAGGATCTGCAGCCGGGTCACGAAGCCGTCCCCGTTGGCGACGTGCTTCAGCAGCGTGCCGAAGCGGTCGACCAGCGCCTCCTGGTCCTCCGAGTCCCGCAGCCCGACGCCCGGGCCCTCGATCTCGATCGCGGCCGTCACCGTCCGCCGCTCCAGGTGCATCAGCACCCCGACCTCGTCCGGCCCGAACGGCGCGGTCAGCCAGCGCAGCCGCCCCACCCCGGGCGGCGGGCCGACCTCCACCTCCCGGCCGTCCATCCGGGTGCCCGCGTCCATCGCGTCCGAGCGCCACACCCCGCGCCCGCTGCGGACCGTCCGGCGGTAGGTGCGGTTGATCTCCACCCACTTGTAGAACGTCCGCTTGCGGTACGGCACGTAGACCGCCGCGATGGCCAGCACGGGCAGGCCGAGCAGACCGGCGATCCGCAGCGGCAGGACCGGCATCAACAGGCCCCAGAGCATTCCGACGAACGCCCCGAAGATGATCAGCAGGATCTCGCCGGACTCCCGGTTCCGGCCGATCGGCGCGTTCGGGCGGGCCTTGCCGATCAGGTAGGTGCGGCGCTGGTGCACGTACGGCTGGGCGTACTGGGCGCCGTACTGGCCGAGCGGTTCGCTGCTCACTTACCCGTCACCCCCCCTTCGCTGGATTGCTGTCGCGGATCGGAACCGGAGCCTGCGGCGGCGGCCCGGCCTGCGGCGGTGGGGCCGGCGTCCGGCCGGCGTGTGCGGCAATGCCGGGCGCGACCGAGCCGCCGCCCGCACCACCACCCGCGCCGGCCGCCTGCGGACCGCGGTCGCCGTGGGTGGAGATGCCCTGCTTCATCAGGTTCGCGGTGCCGTTGATCATCGCCGAGCCGGCCTGCACCGCGCTGGCCCGGGCCCGGCGCATGTTCAGCATCTCGTCGCCGAAGGTCGGCACGAAGCGGTACACCGCGGCGCTCGCGAAGATCGACAGGAACAGGATCGCCAGCCCGGACAGCACCCGGGCGAAGTCGTCATTGGCCCCGGCGCCGGTCGCCACCGCGCCGGCCAGGCCCAGGATGATCACGATGATCGGCTTCGCCAGGTCCACCGCCAGCATCATCCCGGCCCACCGGCGCACGTGCTTCCACAACTGCCGGTCCACCAGCCCCGCGTACACCGCGGTCCCCAGCAGCGCCCCCACGTACAGCATCGCCGCCCGGATCACCAGCTCGATCCAGAGCACCGCCGCCGCCAGCACCGCCACCAGCGACACGATCACCAGTATCAGCGGGCCGCCGCCGACGTCCCCCTTCTCCAGGGTGTCCGCGAAGCCGCTCAGGTACGTCCCGGTGTCCGACTTCGTCCCGACCGCGATCGCCTTCGTCAACCCGTCCGTCACGCTCACCACGGTGAACAGGATCAGCGGCGTGAACGCGGAGGCCACCACCGTCAGCCACAGGAAGCCGACCGCCTCCGAGACCGCCGTCGTCAACGACGCCCCCCGCACCGCCCGCTTGGTCACCGCCAGCAGCCACAGCACCAGCGTGATCACCGTCGACACCGCGAACACCACGGCGTACTGCTGCAGGAACGACTGGTTGGTGAAGTCCACCGCCGTCGTCCCGTCGATCGCCCCCGACAACTTCCGCACCACCCAGGCCGCCGCCTGGGCGCAGCCCTTGGCGAGCGACCCGAGCGGGTCGGTCACGGTGCCGCTCCCGGGGATGACGACCGCTCCGTTGGGAGCGCATCCGGCATCGCTTCCCGGGATCGGGAGATCGACCTTCTGGCAGGTGGGCGTGGCGGTCGGCGACGGATCGGCGAACACCCGCTGGGCCGCCAGCATCGTCACCACCTGCAAGGTGGCCAAGGCGCCGGCCACCGTGCCCGCGCGGCGTGCGGTCGAACGGCGTGTGGTCTGGTCAACGGGCATAGCGGAACCCCCCGAACTGCTGCACGGCGCCGGTGATCTCGTCGGCGGTGGCGGCCTGCTGGTCTCCGGGCATCGGCGCGGGGCCCTGCCTGCTGGTGAAGTCAGTGAGTTTCCAGTCGTTCCCCGTCCAGTGGAGCGAGAGCGCGAGGGTGAACCAGTTGGCGGTCACCGGCTGGACGGAGTGTTCGCCGGCGAGGCCGGTGAGGCCGGTGCACCACACCTCGACCTTGGCGTCCCCGTCGTTGTAGCCCGTCGACTTGGTGCCGACCGGGACGGTGCGGCTGACGAAGGTGAGGCCCTTGGGGGCGCGGCCCTGGGCGTCGAGGCCGTAGCGGGCGGCGGTGTCGCCGCCGAAGCCCTGGTCCAGCCGGCTTTGCAGTGCCCCCGCCGCTCCCGGGTCGGCGATGGTGGCGACGATGGTGTGGCGGCTATCGGTGCGGAACATGTCCGCGGAGCCGATCGCCACCGCGTAGTTGGCGGCGGCGGACTGGGAGCCCTGGTCGCTGTGCGGGAAGCCGGAGGCGATGCCGTTGACGGTGGTGCCGACGGGCTGGTCGCCGCTGGGGGCCGGCCCGGCGCCGGAGGCGGCGGTGGGCGCGGCGTGGTCGGCGGAGCTGCCGCCGTTGCCGGTGCCGGGCTTGCCGCGGTTGGCGATGGAGATGGCGACGACGAGCAGGGTGACGACCACGAGGACGGTCAGCAGGGTGCGCAGCGGACGTGACTGACGGATGCTCGGTGGCGAGGAGGGCTGTTCGTCGACCGGCAGCCGCGTACGGGTGTGCGGCTGGTCGTCGGACAACGGCACGGCGGCCCTCCTGGTGCGGGGAGCCGGGGCGGCTCCGGGGGCCCTCCGCCCGGGGGCGGGCGCGGACGGAGGGTGGGAACGGGGGTGGAGTCCTGGCTGGTCGGCCACTGGTGGGGTCCGGGCGGGGGACCTGCCCTCAGGCGGGCCGGGTCACTGCTGTCCGATCGTCAGATCGCCATGCCGTAGACAATGGTGAACAGAGTGCCGAGTGATCCAATGATGAACACGCCGGTCAGCCCGGCGATGATCAGTCCCTTGCCCTGTTCGGCGCCGAAGCTGTCGCGCATCGCGGTCGCGCCGATCCGCTGTTTGGCCGCACCCCAGGCCGCGATGCCGAGGCAGAGGATGATGGCGAGGGCCATGATGACCTCGACCATCACCCGGGCCTCCGACCCGAGGGTAGCGAACGGACCCCAGTCCGGGGCGATCCCGCCGATGATGGTGTCGATGCTCGGCTTCTTGGGGGGGTCTTCGGCCAGGTGGCCGACCGCATAGGTGTGCACGCTGCTCAGGTTCATTTCCATCTCACCGCCCGATCAGGCAAATTCAAGGGCCCTGACCCCGCCCGCGCGAAGGGTCGGTGCCTATTCTTGGCCAGATCTGATGTCGACTTGGCTACTTCTCGCGGATTGGTCGCGAGGCATCGGACACGTACGCGAGGATGTCCACCGTACGAAGGATAGCGCTCACTCTTTGTATCTCTGATGATTGCGGTGAGCAACGCCTTCCGGGACACTTCGACTGACGATTCGTCGGGATGGTGCTGATGGTACTCCGGAAGGCCGGTACGGCCACCGCTGCGGCGGGAGTTGTCGCGTTCGGGTTCCTCGGTCTGGTGACGATGGGGACGTATGCGGCGAGTGGGACGCCGCAGCAGTCGGCGAATCGCTCGGCACTCTCTCCCGGAACCGTCCCGGCGGCCTATCAGGACGCGTTCCAGAAGTGGGGCTCGCTCTGCCCGGAGATCTCCCCGCCGATGCTCGCGGCGCAGCTGTACCAGGAAAGCGGTTTCGATCCCAGGGCCCAATCCCCCGTCGGGGCCCAGGGAATGGCGCAGTTCATGCCGGACACCTGGCCGGTGTACGCCACGGACGGTGACGGCGACGGCAAGAAGGACGTCTGGAACCCGTACGACGCGATCGCCACGGCGGCGGTGTACGACTGCGCGCTGGCCAAGGACGTCGCCGGGGTGCCGGGCGACCCGCAGGCCAACCTGCTGGCCGCCTACAACGCCGGCCCGTACGCGGTGACGAAGAACAGGGGCATCCCGCCGTACAAGGAGACCCAGGGCTACGTGCGGAACATCCAGGCGATGGCCCGGAGTTTCACCGCGTCGACCGCGCCGGTCGAGGTGTCCGCGCAGTCGGCCGGCGCGATCTACTTCGCCCAGACCAAGCTCGGCACGCCGTACCTGTGGGGCGGCGAGGGCCTGGCCTCGCAGAACGGGCAGTTCGACTGCTCCGGGCTCACTCTTGCCGCGTTCGCCACCGTGGGCATCGATCTGCCCCGGGTGGCCAACGACCAGTGGTACGCCGGACCGCACCCGTCGCGCGATCAGCTGCGGCCGGGGGACCTGGTGTTCTTCGCGACGGACCTGAGCGATCCGCGGAGCATCCACCACGTGGGGATCTACGTCGGCGGCGGCTACATGATCAACGCACCGCACACGGGGGCGGTGATCCGCTACGACAAGATCGACACCAGGGAGTACATCGGAGCGACCCGTGTCACCTCGGACGGCGCCCGGGCGCTGCCGAGCCGCGACAACAACGGCAACGGCGCGGTCAAACCCCCGAGCCGCCCGGGCACCACGGCGCCCACCACCCCGGCCGCCGCCGCCCCGCCCGCGGCCGCCGCCCCGCCCGCCCCGACGGCGCTGAACCGGCCCAACGGCACGGGTGGAACCGGTGGGACCGGCTGAGTCGTCCGACGATCTGTGTGCGGGCTGTGGACGCTGAGTCAAGTTTCCATAACCCCGCGTTTCCGTGGAACGCTGTGTCCCGGCGATGACGTTGGGTCCGGTGGCCCCTCGTCAGCTTTCCGCGCCGGGCGGGCCCCGGCGGGAACGTACAGGTGCAGCGGATCAGAAGGAGGTGCGGCGTGTCGACGCCGCTTGCCGACACGACCAACCCCGACCTCGGCCTGCTCTACGCCGTCAACGGCCTGGCCAAGCGCTCCCCGCAGTGGCTGGACCACCTGGTCTCGTGGATCGGTGAGTATGGCATCCTGATCGGCCTCGCGATGCTCGGGCTGGTGGGCTGGCTGCAGGCCAGACGCCGCCCGGACGCACCGGTGGCGATCGCCGGGCTGCTCTGGGTGCCGCTCTCGGTGGCCGTCGCCGAGCTGGCCAACCTGCCGATCGCCGCGATCGTGGACCGGCCGCGCCCGTTCGTCGACCACCCGGGCCTGCTGGTGCTGGTGGACGGCAAGGCCGGCACCCACTCCTTCGTCAGCGACCACTCGACCATGACGATGGCCGTCGCGGTGTCGCTGTTCCTGGTGAACCGGAAGCTGGGCTGGATCGCCGGGGGGCTGGCCCTGCTGCAGGGCTTCTGCCGGATGTTCATGGGCGTCCACTACCCGACCGACGTGATCGGCGGCTACGCGCTCGCGGTCGCCGTGGTGCTGCTGCTGGCGCCGATCGCGATGGCGGTGCTGGTCCCGTTCTGCCACGCGCTGAGCCGGACGGCGGTCGCCCCGCTGATCCGGGCTCCCGAGCGCGGCGGTACGGCCCGCGGCGCGGCCCAGCGCGGCCGTCGGCGCGGGCGGGGGGCGGTGCGCTCCGAGGAGCAGCCGCCGGAGTCGGACCTCGCGGCCTGAGCCCGGACCGCCCGACGGGGTCCAAGAGGTCTAGTCCGCCGACTCGCCGCCGTACTCGGCCACGTGGTCGGCCGCCTCGCGGCGGGCCAGGTCGCGGGACCGGCGGGCGGCGGAGTACCAGCCGCAGCTGCAGGTCGCGAAGGCGAAGGAACCGCGTTCGCCGACCGCGACGCGGTGCTCGGGCATCCGGGTGGTGCCGGGGACGGCCGGCAGCTCACTGTGCACGTGGTTCACCGTAACGCGCCGGACGGCCGGTTCGCGACGCCGGGTTTCCCCGGCTCCCGTAACCCTTCGTGGCTCAACTCGTTTGCCCGGAAAGAGCTCTGCCCACCCGGAGGTGTCCGGCGGGGCAGTCGGGCCCGAGGGGGTTGTCGCGAGGATGAAGATGACCGACCAGCAGCGAACCGGGCGGCCGGCGCGCCGTCCGGGGCCGCACCTGCGCTCGGCGGCCGGGGCCGCCCTGCTCGCCGCCGCCCTGGCCGCGGGAGCCGCCGGCTGCTCGGGCCACTCCGGCGGCGGCTCCTCCGACCAGCAGTCGGCCGTCGCCGACCAGCTGGCCGCCGACCCGCTGACGGCGGTGCGCAACGCCGCCGACATCACCGGCCGCACCGGCTCCGCGCACGCCGCCACCGAGCTGGTCACCGAGTCCGCCGACAAGAAGGCCTCGTTCAGCGGGAGCGGCGGCTACGACTACGTGAAGCGGATCGGCCGGCTGGAGGTGCAGGTGCCGCCGGGCGCGGCGACCACCGGGAAGATCGTCGAGGTGGTCCTGCCGGGCACCGTCTACCTGCAGAACAGCGGGGCCAAGGTGCCCGAGGGCAAGTGGGTCAAGCTGGACGTGCGCCAGCTGCCGGACGGCAACCTGGTGAGCAGCGGCGCCACCGACCCGGCCTCGGCGGCGGGTGCGCTGCGCGGGGTGCGGAAGGCCGATCTGGTCGGCACCGAGACCGTGGACGGCGCGCCGCTGCACCACTACCGGGGCACCCTGGACCTGGCCAAGGCGGCCGACGCCACCGGCGGCCGGGGCGGGGACGGCCTGCGGATGGGCGGGCAGACCTTCACCGTCAAGGAGGTCCCGTACGACGCCTGGCTGGACGACCAGGGCCGGCTGCACAAGGTGGTCGAGGTGTTCACCTTCGCCGGGGTGGCCGGGTCGAAGGAGGCCAAGGACCAGGTGAAGGTCACCTCCACCACCTCGCTGTCGGACTTCGGCAAGCCGGTCGAGGCGGCCGAGCCGCCTGCCTCGGACATCTACCAGATGAAGCCCTCGGAGAGCCCGAAGTAGGCCGCCGGGGCGAGACGGGGCGCCGCCGGGGCGGGTGGCCGCGCGGGGAGCGACGGCCACCCGTTTCGGCGGCGCCGAGATGGCCCGTCCGTGCCATGTGGACGGGCCCCGGAGTGCCTAGGCTGGACGTCGGGTGGCTGCCGCCCGGGCTGGCGAGGCACTGAAGGGGTGGTGCAGGTGGTGTCGTCCACGGGCGGCCGCAGCGGCGGCCACGACGACGCGGCCCTCGACGAGATCGAGCTGGCCGGCGAGCTGATGATCGCCGCGACGGCCAGCACCGGTGAGCGGCTGCCGACCGAGCGGATCGACGAGGTGCTGCTGGACCGGGTGGACCCGGCCCGGACCGAGCGGGAGGGCGACGGCTGACGGCCGCTCCGGGATCGGCCGCGCGGAGCCGGGCTCAGCTGCGCAGCAGTCGGCCGATCGCGGCCGAGGCCTCCGCCACCTTGGCGTCCAGCTCGACGCCGCCCTGTTCGGCGGCCGCGGCGACGCAGTGCCGCAGGTGCTCCTCCAGCAGGGAGAGCGCGAAGGACTGCAGGGCCTTGGTGCTGGCCGAGACCTGGGTGAGCACGTCGATGCAGTAGACGTCCTCGTCGACCATCCGCTGGAGGCCGCGGATCTGGCCCTCGATCCGGCGCAGCCGCTTGAGGTGGGCGTCCTTCTGCGCGCTGTAGCCGTGCGGGCCGTGCCCGCTTCCGTGCGCCGCGGCGGCGGGGGTGCCGGCGTGCGGGTCGCTCCCGGGCGCGTGGTCCGGCTCGGTGCGCGCTTGCGTCGTGGTCATCGGCCCGCCTTCGTCTGAGTGCCTGGTGGCTGCGTCGGCCACCAGTGTCCAACACCCGGGCCTTCCGTGGTGTTCCGACGGCCCACCCGGCATGTGCCGAACGGCCTGGTGGGGGTCGGCGCGGGGTTCACCCGTCTGGGCGGCGCCCCGCTCCCGCACACGCAGGACGGGGGCAGTCGGGGCGAGGTTCCGTCAGACTGGGGAAGCACGTCCGCACATGGCAGTGCGGCCCGGATCGGCCGGTTCGACAGCCGAACGGAAGGGGAGGTTCCGCCTCCCTGCTCACGACCCCGTTTGCGCGATCGCGCTTGGTTGCACCTAGCATCGTTCAGTCCCTACCCCGCACATCGGAGATTTCCGTGCGTTTTAGCCTGACCCCGAAGGAGACGAGTTTCTACGACATGTTCGCCGCCGCCGCGGAGAACCTCGTCGTCGGATCGAAGCTCCTGCTGGAACTGCTGGGATCAGACGTGTCGGCCCGCGCGGAGATCGTCGAGCGCATGCGCGCCGCCGAGCACGCCGGGGACGACACCACCCATGCCGTCTTCCACCAGCTGAACTCCTCCTTCATCACGCCCTTCGACCGCGAGGACATCTACAGCCTCGCCTCGTCGCTGGACGACATCATGGACTTCATGGAGGAGGCCGTCGACCTGGTCGTCCTCTACGACATCCAGACCCTGCCGAAGGGCATCGAGCAGCAGATCGAGGTGCTGGCGCGCGCCGCGGAACTCACCGCCGAGGCGATGCCGAACCTGCGCAGCATGTCCAACCTCACCGAGTACTGGATCGAGGTCAACCGGCTGGAGAACCAGGCCGACCAGATCCACCGCAAGCTGCTCGCCCACCTGTTCTCCGGTCAGTACGACGCCATCGAGGTCCTCAAGCTGAAGCAGGTCGTGGACGTCCTTGAGGAGGCGGCGGACGCGTTCGAGCACGTCGCCAACACGGTGGAGACCATCGCCGTCAAGGAGTCCTGACCCTCGTGGACATGGCAGCACTCATCGCCGTCATCGGCGTTGCGTTCTTCTTCACGTACACCAACGGCTTCCACGACTCGGCGAACGCGATCGCCACGTCGGTCTCCACCCGGGCGCTGACCCCGAGGGCCGCGCTCGCGATGGCCGCCGTGATGAACCTGGCCGGCGCCTTCCTGGGCAGCGGTGTGGCGCACACAGTCTCCCAGGGGATCATCGAGACCCCCGCCGGCAACCAGGGGATGGCGATCCTGTTCGCCGCCCTGGTCGGCGCGATCGCCTGGAACCTGGTCACCTGGTACTTCGGACTGCCGTCCTCCTCCTCGCACGCGCTGTTCGGCGGCATGGTGGGCGCGGCGCTGGCCGGCGGGATCGGGGTGATCTGGAACGGGGTCATCGACAAGATCGTCATCCCGATGATCGTCTCGCCGGTGGTCGGCCTGATCGGCGGCTTCATCGTGATGCTGGCGATCCTGTGGATCTTCCGCCGAGCCAACCCGCACCGCGCCAAGCGCAACTTCCGGGTCGCCCAGACCGCCTCGGCCGCCGCGATGGCGCTGGCGCACGGTCTGCAGGACGCCCAGAAGACCATGGGCATCGTGGTGATGGCGCTCACCATCTCCGGCCACCAGACCACCGGCGACATCCCGGTCTGGGTGAAGATCTCCTGCGCGACCATGCTCTCGCTGGGCACCTACGCGGGCGGCTGGCGGATCATGCGGACGCTCGGCCGGAAGATCATCGAGCTGGACCCACCGCAGGGCTTCGCGGCCGAGGCCACCTCCTCGGCGATCATGTACATCACGTCGTTCGTCTTCAAGGCGCCGATCTCCACCACCCACGTGATCACCGCGGCGATCATGGGCGCGGGGGCCACCAAGCGGATCCGCGCGGTGCGCTGGGGCGTCGCGAAGAACATCGTGCTCGGCTGGTTCATCACGATGCCGGCGGCCGCCATCGTCGCAGCGCTGGTGTACTGGTTCGTCCACCTGTTCTGGGGCTGAGCCCCGAACCCCCGCCCCGGGCCGAAGGGGCGGACAGCAGACAGGGCCCGCCCCCACATCTCGGGGGCGGGCCCTTCTTCATGCCCCGCGGCGGCACCGCCATGCAGCACCGCGGGACAGCTGGGGTCCGGTCTAGCCGAAGCGGCCGGAGATGTAGTCCTCGGTCGCCTGCACCGACGGGTTGGAGAAGATCCGCTGGGTGTCGTCCAGCTCGATCAGCTTGCCCGGCTGGCCGACGCCGGCCAGGTTGAAGAAGGCGGTGCGGTCGCTTACGCGGGCCGCCTGCTGCATGTTGTGGGTGACGATGACGATGGTGAACTGCGACTTCAGCTCGCCGATCAGGTCCTCGATGGCGAGGGTGGAGATCGGGTCGAGCGCGGAGCAGGGCTCGTCCATCAGCAGGACCTGGGGCTCGACCGCGATGGCGCGGGCGATGCACAGGCGCTGCTGCTGACCGCCGGAGAGGCCGGCCCCCGGCTTGTTCAGCCGGTTGTGGACCTCCTTCCAGAGGTTGGCGCCCTTCAGCGAGCGCTCCACCACGTCGTCCAGGACGGACTTCTTCCGCACGCCGGCGAGCTTGAGCCCGGCGACCACGTTGTCGTAGATCGACATGGTCGGGAACGGGTTCGGGCGCTGGAAGACCATGCCGATGGAGCGGCGCACGGCGACCGGGTCGACGTTGGAGGCGTACAGGTTCTCGTCGTCCAGGAGGACCTTGCCCTCGACCCGGGCGCCGGGGATCACCTCGTGCATCCGGTTGAGGGTGCGCAGGAAGGTGGACTTGCCGCAGCCGGAGGGGCCGATGAAGGCGGTCACCGAGCGGGGTTCGATGCTCATCGAGATGTCCTCGATGGCCTTGGTGGTGCCGTAGTAGGCCGACAGTCCGCTGACGTCGATGCGCTTGGCCATGATCGTTGCTTCTCTCGTCTGTCTTCGTACGTCAGTCGGTCGCTCAGTGTCCGCCCTTGGGCGAGCGCCAGCGTGCGATGCCCCGGGCGATGAGGTTGAGCCCCATCACGAAGGCGATCAGCACCAGCGCGGCGCCCCAGGCGCGGGCGTAGCCGAAGTCGTTGTTGACCACCGAGTACTGCTGCCAGATGTACATCGGCAGGGACTGCTGCGGTCCGTCGAACGGGTTGCTGTTGATGTAGTCGGCGCCGAACACCAGCATCATCACCGGGGCGGTCTCGCCCGTGATGCGGGCGACCGCGAGCATCACACCGGTGGTGATGCCGCCGATCGCGGTGGGGATGACGATCCGCAGGATGGTCTTCCACTTCGGCACGCCGAGGGCGTACGAGGCCTCGCGCAGCTCGTTCGGGACGAGCTTGAGCATCTCCTCGGTGGACCGGACCACGACCGGGATCATCAGGATCGCCAGCGCGAGGCTGCCCGAGAAGCCGGAGTAGCTGAAGCCCAGGGCGAGGTTCCACAGCGAGAGGATGAACAGACCGGCGACGATCGACGGGACGCCCGTCATGACGTCGACGAAGAAGGTGACGGCCTTGGCGAGCCGGCCGCGGCCGTACTCGACCAGGTAGACGGCGGTCAGCAGACCCAGCGGGGCGGCCATCAGGGTCGCCAGGCCGACCTGCTGCAGGGTGCCGAGCAGCGCGTGGTAGATGCCGCCGCCGGGGCCGGACTGGATCACGCCCTTCATCGAGTGGCTCAGGAAGTTCCCGTTCACCACGCCGATGCCCTGCTGGACCGTGTAGACGGTCAGCGAGATCAGCGGGACGACGGCCAGGATGAAGGCGACCCAGACCACCGAGGTGGCGAACCGGTCCATGGCCTGGCGGCGGCCCTCGACCCGGGCCGAGATCAGGTAGCCGCCGACCAGGAACAGCAGGGCCGAGATCAGGCCCCACTGGAGGTGGCTCTGCAGCCCGCCGGCGGCGCCGATCCCGCAGCCGGCCGCGATCGAGCCGGCGGCGACGGCGGGCGGGGACCACTTGGGCAGCCGGTTGGCGGTCAGCCTCGCACCGACCTGCGGCCGGGCGTCCTCGGGGACGGTGGTGACGGTGGTCATGCGTTGGCCCCCGAGTATTCCTTGCGGCGGGCGATGATCAGTCGCGCGGCACCGTTCACCAGCAGGGTGATCACGAACAGGACGAGGCCGGAGGCCATCAGCGCGTCACGGCCGTTGTTGCCGGCCTCGGCGAACTTCAGCGCGATGTTCTGCGCGAAGGTGCCGCCGCCCGCGTCGAGGATGTGCAGCGACAGGACGCTGTTGGCGGAGAGCACCACCGCGACCGCGATGGTCTCGCCGAGCGCCCGGCCGAGGCCGAGCATGGAGGCCGAGATGATGCCGGGGCGGCCGAACGGCAGCACCGCGGTGCGGATCATCTCCCAGCGGGTCGCGCCGAGCGCGAGCGCCGCCTCCTCGTGCATCCGCGGCACCTGGCGGAACACCTCGCGGGAGACCGCGGTGATGATCGGCAGGATCATGATCGCCAGCAGGATGCCGACCGTGAACAGGTTGCGCGGGGTGCCGGTCTTGGTCTGGTCGAAGAGGTACGTCCAGCCCAGGTACTGGTTGAGCCAGCTGGTCAGCCCGTCCATGTGCGGGACCAGGAACAGCGCGCCCCAGAGGCCGTAGACGATGCTGGGGACGGCGGCGAGCAGGTCGACCAGGTAGGCGAACGGCTGGGCGATCCGGCGCGGCGCGTAGTGCGAGATGAACAGCGCGATCCCGATGGCCACCGGGACGGCGATCACCATCGCGATCAGGGCGCTGACGATGGTGCCGAAGGCCAGGACGGCGATGCCGAAGACCGGCTTCGGCGCGTCCGGCGTCCACTCGAAGGTGGTGAGGAAGTTGCCGTTGTTGTTGCTGAGGGCCATGCCCGAGCGCCAGGCCAGGAAGCCGGCGATCGCGGCCATGATGACCAGCAGCAGGATGCCCGCGCCGCGGGCGAGGTTCATGAAGATCTTGTCGCCGACGCGGCTGTCGCGCGGTCGGCGTTCCCTGCCTCGCGGGGCGGCAGGGGAGGATGAGGTCATTGTGGTCTACTCCGGTCTGGTGGTGCCGCCCCGGAAGGGGGACGGCACCATGGCGGCGGTGCCCCGGACGTTGGTGCTGGATGGTCGTGTTCCGGTGGGACGGCCCCAGCCCCCCTCGCTCACGGGGCCGTCCCACCGGGGGTCCTGTCGGGTCAGGCCAGGGCGCCGACGGCGGCCTTGACCTTGTCGCCGATCGCGGCCGGCATCGGGACGTAGCCCTTGTCGCCGATCGACTTCTGGGCGGCGTCGCTGATGGTGTAGGTCAGGAAGGACTTCAGGGTGTCCAGGGTCTCGGCCTTGTTGCCCTTGTCGCAGGCGATCTCGTAGGTCACCAGGACGATCGGGTAGGCCTTGTCGGCCTTGGTGCCGTAGTCCAGGGAGAGGGCGAGGTCGCCGTCGGTGCCGGACACGGTGGAGGAGGCGATGGTGAGCGCCGCGTTGGCGGCGGTCGCCTCGACCGGCTGAGCGGCGCCGGTGGCGATCTTGGCGCTCTTCAGGTTGTTGGTCTGGGCGTAGGACAGCTCGGCGTAGCCGATCGAGTTCTTGACCTGCTTGATCTGGGCGGAGACGCCGGCGCTGCCGTTCGCGGACTGGCCGCCCTTGCCCTTCCACGCCTTGTTCGGATCCGCGCTCCAGGCGCCGCCGGAGGTCTTGGCGAAGTAGGAGGTCAGGTTGAAGGTGGTGCCCGAGTCGTCCGACCGGTGGAAGGTCTGGATCTCGGCGTCCGGCAGCTTGGCGCCCGGGTTCAGGGCGGCGATCGCCGGGTCGTTCCACTTGGTGATCTGCGAGTCGAAGATCTTGGCGGCGGTCGGGCCGTCCAGGACCAGGTTGTCGACGTTGTCGACGTTGTAGACCAGCGAGACCAGGCCGGCCACCATCGGCAGGTCGATCGCCTTGCCGCCGGTGCAGACGGCCTTGGAGGCGTCGACGTCGGCGGGCTTGAGGGCGAAGTCGGAGCCGGCGAAGGCGACCTTGCCCTGGTTGAACTGCTGGACGCCGGCACCGGAGCCGCCGCCGCTGTAGTTGACCGTGGTGCCGGAGCAGGAGGAGCCGAAGTTGGTCTTCCACACGTCGATCGCGGGGGCCTGGGCGGTCGAACCCGCGCCGAGGAGCGTGCCGGCCTTGCCACAGTTGATCGCGGCACCCGCCGCGGAGGAGCCGCTGGAGCCGCCGGACGCCGTGTTGTTGTTGTCCGACCCGCAGGCGGCGAGCGACAGCGAGCTGACGAGCGCCATGGCACCGATGGCGAGGGCCTTGGAGCGGCCGTTCCGCTGGAGCTTCACAGGGGTGTCCCTTTCTGTGGCATTGCCCGTCGCGCAGGCCGTGTGGACACGGCCGGGCGTGGGTTTTGCTGTGGTCCGGGGCCCGTTCGGCCCTCCGGTAGTCCCGAAGTTAGGCCGGGTAGGTGACACGTCAGCCGGTCGCAAGTGAACGGGGAGTGAACCTCGAACGGATGACAGGAAACTACGTCACGTAGTAACGGTTGCGTCACGGCAAGGCCGCAGGGAGATCACTTCCGCCGTTCCTTCATCCGCGGCTCCTCGCTCGTCCGCACGGGCTTCGCTCCCAGGATCGCCAGCAGGGCGTCGACCAGCAACCGGTCGCGGTCGTGGGTCAGCCGCGCCCGGGCCTTGCCCGCCGGCAGCCACTCCAGGCGGTCGACCTCGCGGTTCGGCCGGAAGGCCCCGCTGGTGGGCACCGCCGCCCAGTACCGGACCTCCTTCGGACGGCCCTGCGCCAGGTAGTGCTGGGCGGGCAGCTCCGGGCCGAGCAGGCAGTGGAAGCCGGTCTCCTCCGCCACCTCGCGCAGCGCCGCCTCGACCACGCCCTCGCCGGGGTCGAGCTTGCCCTTCGGCAGACTCCAGTCGTCGTACTTCGGCCGGTGGATCACCGCGATCCGCGGCCGGCCCAGCCGCCCGCTGGGCTTCGGCCGACCGGGCAGCCAGAGCACCGCGCCCGCCGCCAGGACCACCGGGGCACGGCCCGTCCCGGTCGCGACCGCGTCCACCGGCTGGCCGGTGCCCGGGCGGCTCTGCCCGGTGCCCGGGCGGCTCTGCCCGATGTTCAGGCGATCGTGCAATTCAGGCCGTCCGTGGTGCGGGGGAATGCCCCCAGCCCTCGGCAGGGGGGATCTCCAGCCAGCCGTCCAGGCCGGGCGGGAGGTCGGGCCACCGGCGGCCGAAGGCGTACCGCGCCGCCTCCACCTCCAGTCGCTGATCAGCATGCACCACGCCCAGCACGTAGGCGGTCGCGGGGGTGATCCTCGGGGTGCGCGCCGCGGTGGCGGCGGTGACCGCGGCGTCCGCCGCCTCCTGGTGCCGGTCCAGCACCGCGTCCAGCTCGTCCAGCTCGGAGGACGGGCGGCCGCACACCTCCAGCGCGTACCGGGCCCGCTTCACCAGGATCCGCAGCCGGGACCAGGGCGCGTCGTCGGCCGCCAGCGCGGTGTCGGCGTCCGTCGACACGACCCGCGCCGAGGGCACCGAACCCAGCCGGCGCAGACCGTCCCCGCCGTACGGCGTCGCGGCCCGCTGCAGCGGCAGCTGCTGGGCGCTCGCGGAGAGCGCGGTGAACGCGGCCGCCGCCTGCGGCAGCAGCACCGCCGACGCCCGGCCGCCCGCCGTCTCCAGCAGCGGCGCCTCGCCGACCAGCAGGGTCATCCGGTCCGCGAGCGCGTGCAGCCGGGCCGAGCGCAGCTCCTGGAGCACGGTGGAGTGCGCCCTGGTCCGGGCCAGGGTCAGCTGCCGGTCCAGCAGCGCCCGCGCCTTGGGGGCGCCCGCGTGCCCGGCCAGCATGCCGGTGCCCTCCGGGTCGGTTCCGCTGAGCGAGTCCACCGCGCCCAGCAGCCGGACCGAGCGGCGGACGTAACCGGGCTCCAGTGCCAACAGGTTGAGCAGCCAGCGCAGTTCGGTGCGCGACTCCTGCGCCCAGGCCTGCTCGAAGACGGCGCCGAAGGTGTGCAGCAGCCCGCCGATCCGGCGCACCGCCCGCAGCAGGTCGGCCGTGCCGCTCGACGGGACGGCCGCGGCCGAGCCCGGTCTGGCGCCGACCTCGCCCACCGCGAGCGGCAGGGCGCGCAGGAACGCTCCAGCCTGGGCGGTGAGTTGGCGGGAAAGGATGTCCCCGGCGGTCGCTGTGGCGGCCGCCTGGGCCGTCATCGGCGCATCGGTCATGGCGTGGTTGATCCCCGTTCCCCCGGGCCCTTCCCCGGGGCTGGTGGCCGACCGCCGGAGCAGGTCCCCTCGGGGCCTTCGGGGCCCCGACCGCTCCGGCGGCTCGCATCAGTGGACGCGTCAGCGCGGGGTGGCGGCCCGGCGGCGCTGGCGCGAGTCGATGAGCAGGTCCTGGACGTACCGCAGCGGCCGGCCCTCGGCGTCCTGCGAGTGGCGGTCCCAGGCGCCGTCCGGCCCGAGGTGCCAGGACTCGGTCTCGTCCGACACCCCGAGGTCGATCAGCCCGGACAGCTCCGCGCGGTGCGCCGGGTCGGTGATCCGCAGCAGGGCCTCGATCCGGCGGTCCAGGTTCCGGTGCATCATGTCGGCGCTGCCGATCCACACTTCGGGATCACCGTTGTTGCCGAACACGAAGATCCGGGAGTGCTCCAGGAAGCGGCCGAGGATGCTGCGCACCCGGATGTTCTCGCTCAGGCCCGGCACCCCCGGCCGGATCGCGCAGATCCCGCGCACCCAGACGTCCACCGGCACCCCGGCCTGCGAGGCCCGGTAGAGCGCGTCGATCACGGCCTCGTCGACGATCGAGTTGACCTTGATCTTCACGTACGCGAGCCGGCCCGCCCGGTGGTGGGCGATCTCGTTGTGGATCCGCGAGACCAGCCCGTCGCGCAGGCCGCGCGGGGCGGTCAGCAGCCGGCGGTAGGACTCGCGGCGCGAGTAGCCGGACAGCCGGTTGAACAGGTCGGAGAGGTCCGCGCCGACCTGCGGGTCCGAGGTGAGCAGGCCGAGGTCCTCGTACAGCCGGGCCGTCTTCGGGTGGTAGTTGCCGGTGCCGACGTGGGAGTAGCGGCGCAGGGTGTCGCCCTCCTGACGGACCACCAACGACAGCTTGCAGTGGGTCTTCAGCCCGATCAGGCCGTAGACCACGTGGCAGCCGGCCTCCTCCAGCTTGCGGGCCCACTTGATGTTGGCCTGCTCGTCGAAGCGCGCCTTGATCTCGACCAGGACCAGCACCTGCTTGCCGGACTCGGCCGCGTCGATCAGCGCGTCCACGATCGGCGAGTCGCCCGAGGTGCGGTACAGGGTCTGCTTGATCGCCAGCACGTCCGGGTCGGCGGCGGCCTGCTCCAGGAAGGCCTGCACCGAGGTGGAGAAGCTGTCGTACGGGTGGTGCAGCAGGACGTCGCGCTCGCGCATCGCGGCGAAGATGTCCGGCTGGGAGGCGGACTCGACGTCGGTCAGCCCGCGGGCCGTACCGGCCACGAACTTCGGGTACCTGAGCTCCGGCCGGTCCAGGTCGGCGATCCCGAACAGCCCGGTCAGGTCCAGCGGCCCGGGCAGCGGGAAGACCTCCGCCTCGGTGATGTTCAGCTCCCGCACCAGCAGGTCCAGGATGTAGGGGTCGATCGACTCCTCGACCTCCAGCCGGACCGGCGGACCGAAGCGCCGCCGCATCAGCTCCTTCTCCAGGGCCTTGAGGATGTTCTCGGTGTCGTCCTCCTCCACCTCCAGGTCCTCGTTGCGGGTGACGCGGAAGGCGTGGTGGGCCAGCACCTCCATCCCCGGGAAGAGCTCCTCCAGGTGCGCACCCATGACGTCCTCCAGCGGGACGTACCGCTGGGGCGAGGCCTCCAGGAAGCGGGCCAGCGACTGCGGGACCTTCACGCGCGCGAAGTGCTTGTGGCCGGACACCGGGTTGCGGACGACCACGGCCAGGTTGAGCGAGAGCCCCGATATGTACGGGAAGGGGTGCGCCGGGTCGACCGCCAGCGGGGTCAGCACCGGGAAGATCTGCTGCCGGAACAGGGTGTGCAGCCGGGCCTGCTCCTTCTCGGCCAGCTCCGGCCAGCGGACCACCTCGATGCCCTCGGCGGCGAGGTCCGGCAGCACCTCCTGCTGGAAGGCGGCGGCGTGACGGGCCATCAGCTCGCGCGAGCGGGTCCAGATCAGGTCCAGCACCTCGCGCGGCTGGAGGCCGGACGCACTGCGCTGGGCGACGCCGGTGGCGATCCGGCGCTTGAGGCCGGCCACCCTGACCATGAAGAACTCGTCCAGGTTGCTGGCGAAGATCGCCAGGAACTTCGTCCGTTCCAGCAGCGGGATACCCGGGTCCTCGGCCAGCTCCAGGACGCGCTCGTTGAACGCGAGCCAGCTCCGCTCACGGTCGAGGAAGCGGCCCTGCGGCAGTGCTTCGAACTCCTGCTCGTCCGAGGCCGGCAGCTCGGGCGGGATGCCCAGCGCACCGGACATCCTGGCCGTGGGCGCCGGCGGGGCAGGGACGGGGCGGGGGATGCTCATGGGTTCCAGCTCCTCCAGCAGGACGGCGTCCGAACGCGAGTGGCTCTGCGGGCCGTCGTCCTCGCCCCGGGTCGCCCCCGGGAACAGAGCCCACCCACCGGGCGCGGTCCGTACAGGACCGGCCGACGAATGGCGGTCGACTCTGCACGAGCGAGACACTACGGACTTCATCCTGTGATCTTCACGGCAGCAATTGAATCCACGGTAAACACCGCATGGCCAGGAGGAAAGCTGAGTCGGTCGGAGCAAGGGGCGGTGCCGTTCTCCGCCCCTCGCCCGCGACCGTTCCGTTACGGCTGGGCCGTCCCCGGCCAGGGTGTCACTTCGGGTCCGGGTGTGGGTGTGGGGTGTGGGTGTGGGTGTGGGGTGTGGGTCTAGGCGGAGGTCTGGGTCGGCCGGTCCGCCTGGTACTGGGCTCGGTACATGAGGTCCACCTCGTGGATGGTGAATCCCAGTCGCTCGTATACCCGGACGGCGGCCGGGTTGTCAGCGTCGACGTAGAGGAGGACGGTCGCCAATCCGCGCTCGCCGGCGCCTGCCCCGGTCAGGTGACGCAGGCCCGCCGCGGTCAGCGCGCGCCCGAGGCCGCTGCCCTGCTCGGCCGGGTCCACTCCGACGACGTACACCTCGCCGAGCTCCGGCTCGGTGGCGGTGGCCGGGTGCACCTTGGTCCAGTGGAAGCCCACCACCTTGCCGTCCCGGATGGCGAGGAAGAAGCCGGCCGGGTCGAACCAGGGCTCGGCGATCCGCTCGGCCAGGTCCTGCTCGGTCCAGGAGCCCTGCTCCGGGTGGTGGGCGAAGGCCAGGGCGTTCAGCCGCAGCCACTCGGCGTCGTCCTGCCCCGGACGGAAGGTCCGGAGCTCGATGCCTTCGGGGACGGGCACCGCCTCGGTCTGCGCGCCGGTGCGGCGCATCTGCCGCAGCTCGCGGACCAGCTCAGCGCCGTACGCCCCGGCCAGGTGCCGGGCCGCCGGGTGGCCGCCGTGCACCCAGAAGTCCACCGCGTCCCGGCCGGCCCGGTGGGCCTGCGCCAGTACCGCGTCGACCAGCGGACGGGCCAGGCCGCGGCCACGGGCTGCCGGGTCCACCACCAGCTCGGCGGCGGGGTTGGCGGTCGGAGCCTCCGGAACTTCGAGCTGGCCGTAGCCGACGACGAAGCCGCTCTCGCTCCCGATCACGTGGATGATGCCCGGGCGGGGCGTCTCGGCGTTCCGCAGCCGGAGCCGGCCCTGCTCGGACACGGCGGCCCGGCCGTCCACCGCCTGGGCCTCCGCCAGAACACGCAGGGCGCCGTCGCGCTGCTCGGGGCTGAGCACATTGCTCGCAATGACCGCTGTCTGATCGTCCATACACCGACGATACGTCAACGGAAATGCGAAAAGCCCCCGATCCGATGGATCGGGGGCTTTTCTGAATGATTGTTCGGCGGCGTCCTACTCTCCCACAGGGTCCCCCCTGCAGT
>NZ_JBITZP010000059.1:0-35534 GCF_044546945.1 Kitasatospora sp. NPDC053057
AGCTACCACGTGGTGGTCGGCGACGACATCCCCACCGCGCTGCTCGCCTTCGCCCGCGCCCACGACGCCACCCAGCTGGTGCTGGGCACCAGCCGGCGCGGCCGGATCAACCGCTTCCTCACCGGCCCCGGCACCGGGCAGACCACCGTGGACGCCTCCGAGGACATCGACGTCCACATGGTCACCCACGAGTTCACCGGCCGCGGCAAGCTGCCCTCGCTGGGCCGGCGCCACTCCCGGCGCCGCACCGTCGCGGGGTTCGCTTCCGGCCTGGTCGTGCCCGCGCTGCTCACGGCGATTCTCTCGCAGTTCCACGCCCAGCTGAACCTGACCACCGACGCGCTGATCTTCCAACTCGGTGTGGTGGCAGTGGCGTTGCTCGGTGGGGCGGTATCCGCTGTGGTGGCGGCCATCATCGCCTCGCTGCTGCTGAACTACTTCTTCATCCCGCCCGTCCACGATCTGACGATCGGCGAGACGAACAACATCGTCGCCCTGCTGGTGTTCGCAACGGTCGCCCTGGCCGTCTCCACGGTGGTCGACCACGCCGGCCGGCTCACCGCCCGGGCCGCCCGCGCCACCGCCGAGGCCGAGACCCTCTCCACCCTGGCCGGCAGCGTGCTGCGTGGCGCCGACGCGCTGCCCGCCCTGCTGGAGAAGTCCCGGACGGCCTTCGGCATGCGCTCTGTCGCCCTGCTCGACAGCGTCACCGGTGAGACGATCGCCCGCAATGACGCTGCCATGGACGGGGACAGCGACAGCGATCGGCAAGAGGTGACCGAGGTCGCGGTGGGCGAGCGGTCCATCCTGGTCCTCACCGGCCGCCGGCTGCCCGCCGCCGACCAGCGCGTCCTCACCGCCTTCGCCGCCCACGTCGCCGCCGCGCTGGAACGCGACCGGCTGGCCGTCGTCGCCGCCGAGGTCGAGCCGATCAAGGCCGCCGACCGGATGCGCACCGCGCTGCTCGCCGCCGTCAGCCACGACCTGCGCACCCCGCTGGCCGCCGCGCTCGCCTCGGTCGGTTCCCTGCGCAGCCCCGACGTCGAGTTCTCGCCCGAGGACCAGGCCGAACTCCTCGCCACCGCCGACGAGTCACTGGTCAAACTCACCCGCCTGGTCGACAACCTGCTCGACATGAGCCGCCTCCAAGCCGGCGCGCTCACCCTGCACCTGGCACCCACGTCACTGGAGGAGATGCTGGTGCGCGCCATGGACTCCTTGTCCGATCCGCAGGCCCCGATCCAGCCGCTCGACCTCGACACCGCCCCGCCGGTGCTCGCCGACCCGCCGCTGCTGGAACGGGTGCTCGCCAACGTGATCACCAACGCGCTGCGCTACAACGCCCCCGGCGCGCCCGTCCTGGTCACCGCCAGCCACCACGCCGACCAGGTCGAGATCCGGGTGATCGACCGCGGCCCCGGCATCGCCGCCGAGGACCGCGACCGGGTCTTCCTGCCCTTCCAGCGCCTCGGCGACACCGACAACACCACCGGCGTCGGCCTCGGGCTCGCCCTCTCCCGCGGGCTGGCTGAGGCCATGGGCGGCAGCCTGGAGGTCGAGGACACCCCCGGCGGCGGCACCACCATGCTCCTCGTCCTGCCGGCGGCGGAGGAGCAGAACGTGGAGCCCGCCACCGCGCAACTGGAGAGGAGCGCGGACCGGTGAGCCACATACTCGTCGTCGACGACGAGCCGACGCTGCTGCGCACCCTGCGGATCAGCCTCCAGGCCAGGCACTACTCGGTGCTCACCGCGGCCACCGGCCAGGAAGCCCTGGACTCGGCAGGTCAGGCGCCGCCCGACGCCGTCCTGCTCGACCTCGGCCTGCCGGACCTCGACGGGGTGAACGTGATCGAGGGCATCCGTTCCACGCTGGACGTGCCCATCATCGTGCTGACCGGGCGGGCCGACATCGAGGACAAGCTCCGCGCGTTCGACGCGGGGGCGGACGACTACGTGACCAAGCCGTTCCTGATGGACGAGTTACTGGCCCGGCTCCGAGCCGTTCTGCGGCGGCCCGCCGCACCCGCGCCCCAATCGGCCGCACGGATCGGGCCGAACGCCGTCGACCTCGACGCGGGCACCGTCACCGGCCCGGACGGCCCGGTCCGCCTGACCCCGACCGAGTGGCGCATCCTCGCCCTCCTGCTGGCCAACCCCGGCCGGCTGGTGCCCGGGCGGCAGATCCTGACCGAGGTCTGGGGGCCGGAGGCGGAGAGCCGCGGCAACTACCTGCGGGTCTACTTCTCCGGCCTGCGGCGCAAGCTCGAACCCGACCCGGCCCGGCCGCGCCACCTGATCACCGAGCCCGGGATCGGCTACCGGTACCAGCCCTGACCGGTGGCGACAATGCTGCGTCAAGACGGCTGCCGACCGCGTCAAGGACGTGTCAGGGCGGCCGGACGGACGTTCGACCGCACCTAGCGTGATCTGCGAGGAAACGGTTCGCCGCCCGGGCGTGGGGCCTGGCGGTGGACCGTTTGCCGAACCCCGGCCCCGGCGGGTTCCTCCGGGGAAGGTTCGGCGGCCAGTGTGGAAAACAGGGGGAGGGGCACGCGGCGATGCCAGCGGGAAGATCGAGCGGTACGGCAGTCGTGGAGAACACGGTCGCGTCGGAGACGGCGCGGCAGGAGACGGTCGTACCACTTCCCGCGCCGCGTGCCCCCCATCACTGGCTCGGCCGTTCCTGGCGCAGCCGGGAGTGGTGGAACACCCCGCGCCTGGTGCGCGGACTCACAGCGCTCGGCCTGGTGGCGCTGCTCGCCGCCGGCACGGCGACCGCCACCGTCCTCGGCGGCGCCCGGGACGGTACAGACGTGATCGGACACCAGGCCGCCCCACAGGTGGTGCGCTCGGCGGACCTCTACTTCGCGCTCAACGACATGGACGCCCAGGCCGCCAACCTGCTGCTGTTCGGCGCCGACCCGGACTACACGGCGCTGCGCAAAGCGACCATGGACACCTACGAACAACGGCGCGCTCAGGCCGACACCGATCTGCAGCACGTTACGGAGGCGGTGGCCGGCGACGCGGCCGGCCAGCGGGCCGTGCAGACCGTCATCGGCGAACTCGGCCAGTACGAGGCCCTGGTGGCCCGCGCCCAGCTGCTGGAGGACCAGGCCCACGCCCAGGCCGGCCGCCCCTCGGCGGAGGCCCTCGCCGCCTACCACCAGGCCACCGATCTGCTAAGCCAGCGCCTGCTGCCGGCCGTCGACGAGGTGACCAAGGCCAACGCGGCCGTCGTGGAACGCAACTACACCGACCAGCGCGACGCCCTGGCCGGCGGCTGGTGGGAGATCCTGGTCACCGGCCTGCTCGCCCTGGCCGCCCTCGGGCTGCTGCAGCGGGTGCTCGCGGTGCGCTTCCGGCGGCTGGTGAACGTGCCGCTGGCCGCCACCACCGTCATCGCCTTCGCCGGGCTGGTCACTGCACTGACGCTGACCTCCCGGGCGGACCACCAGCTGGTGGTCGCCAAGAGCAACTCCTTCGACTCGGTGATCGCCCTCAGCCGGGCGCGCGCGGTGGCGTACGACCTGAACGCCGACGAGAGCCGCTACCTGACCGACCTCGCCCGGGCGGTTGCCTACGAGCAGAGTTTCCTCGACAAGACCCAGTCCTTCGCCCGGGTCGACGGCGCCACCCTCGCCACGTACAACGACAAGCTCGCCGCGCTGGCCGACAAGCACCGGGCCGACCACGGCCAAGTCGGCTTCGGCGGGTACCTCGGCGACGAGCTGCGCAACATCACCTTCCCCGGTGAACAGGAGGCGGCGGAGCGGGTGTTGACCGCCTTCCAGCAGTACCAGCGCGACGACCGGAAGATCCGCGAGCTCAACGCCCAGGGCAAGCACAAGGAGGCCGTCACCTTCAACACCGGCACCACCCCGGGCCAGTCCAACGCCGACTTCGACGTGCTCAGCGCCGCCCTCGACGACAGTCAGGCGATCAACCAGCGCGCCTTCGAGCACGCGGTCGCCACCACCGACGACGACCTCGACGCCACCACCGCCGGCCTGGGCGCGGCGGCCTTGGCGGCGGCGCTCGCCCTGACCGCGCTGGGAGTACGGCCCCGCCTGCGCGAGTTCGCCTGATCAGGGAAACGGGCCGCCGCGCCCTTGGCTCACCGCCGTCCACTGCCCGCCGTCGGAGGAGCGCGGGGACGACCGCCGATGGCACGCGGGCAGGGACGGTCACGCCCTGTTCGCACCGCTTGCGCCGCGATGTCCCGTGGTTCTGCCTCTGCCTATCCCCGCTAATGCTCCGATAAGATGACCGCAGGTGTGCCGGGAAGCCTGGTCGGCGCGGGGGATGACTGTGGCGATTCGGCGGCGGTGACCCCGATTCTTGCGATGGGGTCCTTACCACCGATGCACATTGTGGCGATCGTTCTCGTCCTGGTGGTCCTGGCCACGACCGTGGCCACCTTCGCCCAGCGCCTGCGCGTTCCGGCGCCGTCGCTGCTCGTTCTGGCGGGCATCGGGGTGGCGCTGATACCCGGCGTCCCCGCACTGCACGTCCCACCTCAGGTGATCGGCATGGTGGTGCTGCCGCCGCTGCTGTACGCCTCCGCCGAGGAGCTGTCGCTGCGCGACCTGCGTACGGTGTGGCGGCCGGTGACGATCCTGTCCTTCGGCCTGGTCTTCGCCTCCGCTGCCGCAGTCGGCTTCGTGGCCGTCGCCGTCGCCGGGCTGCCGCCCGCGATGGCCTTCGTGCTGGGTGCCGTGCTCTCCAGCACCGACCCGGTGGCCGTCACCGCGCTCGGCCGCCGGCTGGCGCTGCCGGGGCGGGTGCAAGTCCTGGTGCAGGCGGAGAGCCTGTTCAACGACGCCACGTCGCTCGTGCTGTTCAAGGTGGCCATCGGCATCGCGGTGGCCGTCGGCGCCTCGGTGAGCCTGCCGGCGGCGGGTGGGGAGTTCCTGCTGCTCGGCGGCGGTGGCAGCTTGGTCGGCGCCGCCGTCGCGGGCCTGGTCTGGCTGGTGCGACGCCGCACCACCGACCCGGTGCTGGAGACGGTCATCGCGCTGGTCACGCCGTACGCGGCCTACGTCCTCGCGGAGTCCGCGCACACCTCGGGCGTCACCTCCGTCGTGGTCGCGGGCGTGTTGCTCGGACGTTCCGGCCACCGCCTCACCGATGCCCACATCCGGCTGCAACTGCACGCCGTGTACGCGGTGGTGGTCTTCCTGCTGGAAAGCGTCGTCTTCAGCATCGTCGGCCTGGAACTGCCCACCCTGGTGCGGGACCTGCCCTCGGACACCGGCTGGTGGCCGCTGCAGGCGCTCGCGCTGGCGGCGGTGCTGATCGCCGTCCGGGTGCTCTCCACGCTGCCGCTGACCCGCGCTGTCAAGCCCAACCAGGGAGGCGGCCGGCTGTCCTGGCGGGTCGCCGGGGTGGTGACCTGGGCCGGCACCCGGGGCGTCATGCCGCTCGCCGCCGCCCTGTCCATCCCGCTACTCGCCGACGACGGCACGAAGCTCGCCGGACGGCCGCTGGTCCTGGTGCTCACCACCGCCGTCGTCGTGTTCACCCTCGTCGTCCAGGGTCTGACCCTCGCCGCCGTCGTCAACCGCTCCGGTCTCGCCCTCGAACCCGAGCACACCGCCCGCGAGGAGGACGACGCCCGCGACGCCCTCAACCAAGCCGCTCTCGACCACGTCGAGCACCTCGCCGAACTGGAGGCCGTACCGGACACCGCCCTCGACCGGGTGCGCCGCGGCCTCACCGCCCGCCTCGACCGCACCCCCGAGACCCCCGACGGCACCACCGCCGACGCCGCCTACCGCCAGCTGCGCCACGAGGTCATCGCCGTCCAGAGCACCGAACTGCACCGCCTCTACGACGAGCACCGCATCAGCGACACCACCCGTCGCCGCCTCCAGCACGACCTCGACCGGGAGGAAGCCGCCCTCGGCACTACGTGACCCGTCGGCGGTCCGCCATCCGCCGGGGGGGCAGCGTCGTCGTCGTGGGAACAGCGTGGTGAGCGTCGCGCACACGGCCGCCCCGAACGGGAGTCCGACCCACGGCACCGCACCACCGGGACGGTGCGTCACCATCGCGCCGACGAGGAGGCCGATCCCACCGCACACGAGGAAGAGAACGAAGGCGCGAAGCGCGAGCCGCCACCTGTGGTGGGCCATCTCTGAGGTCACGGAAGGGATTATCCCCAGGGGGCGGCATGCTCCGGAGCAGGGCAGCGGTGCGTACCGCAAACGATCAATCACCCCCACCGCGGGGCCGTGGCCGAGCGAGGTGCAATGGTTCAGCGGATGAGGGGGACGGTTACTACGGCGACGGCGGGGATTGCCGTCGGGGAACTCCGGCGCTCCGCCTGGCGAGAGGTGACGCTACGGTACGCGCATGCATTTGATCGGTGCCGGTTTCCGCACGCTCATGAACGCCCTCATCAACGGCGATCCGCTGTGGCCTGCGGTCACGCTTTTCCTGGTATCCATCCTGATCGCGACCGTCGTCGCCTTGGTTCGCGCCCCTGGTAGGTAGCGCGGCGGACCGCTGAGCGGCCTCGCTGCCCTCAGACGTTCGGCGGGCGGACTTGTGCTCCAGGGCGAGGCGGCGCATGGCGAGTATGGCGGGCTCCAGCAGGACGGTGAGGGCCAGCGTCCGCATCTGCCACCGGCGCACAGGACCGGGTAGACGCGGCAGCCTGGTTCGAGCCGTTCGACAACGTCGAAGCCCGCGATCCCCACCGCGGCTTCCGCCACCGACCGACGGACACCGCCACCTGCGGGTCGGAGGACAGCCCGAACCCTGGATCTGCGAGTCCTTGCTGTAGGGATTGGCGATCTGGAGGCCGCGGGCCGATCCCCGTCCCGTCAACTCCCTTCCCATTCCTCGGAGATGAGAACTTCGCAAGGAACGAGCACGGGATCCGGCGCCCGGGCGGGGCGCCGGATCCCGTGGTCTCAGGCGGCGTCCGGGTGCGCCGGCGGGCAGGGCGCCTGCACGTCGGCCGCAATGAGGTCGAGGGCCTCCCGGACGAGGGCGCCGAGGCGCTGGGCGGTCCCGGCCAGGTGTTCCGCGTTGACGCCGGTGGAGACGTCGAGCAGCCGGAGCCCGGTGGTGCGGCTGCGGGAGAACTGCACCCGCATCCGGACGCTGTGCTCGTCGGCGAACCACCAGTCAACGACGTTCACCCGGTTCAGCCGCTTCACCTCGTCGAGGTTGTGGAAGTCGACGAAGTTGAACGCGACCTGGTAGAGCATGCCGTCGGCCAGCTGCCGGATCCGCCCCAGCGGGAACCGCCGGTGCGGCTGGGCCGCGCGCTCCGCGTCGAAGGCCGCCCGGGCGAGGCCCGCCCAGGTCTGCCCGGAGACGTCGGCGACCAGCGGCGGGACGTTGAGCAGGACGCCGAGGAGCCGGTCGGAGCCGGCCTCGTCGAGCCGCCCGTTCATCTGCACGCCGGACGCCACCACCGGCTCGCCGGTCAGCTGCGACATCGCCCAGAAGTGCGCGGCGAGGTACAGCGACTTCTGCGGCGTGCCGATGCCCGCGGCGACCTCGCGCAGCCGGGTGTCGAGCTCCGTCGGCAGCTCGGCCCGGTACTTCCCGTCGTCCCCGGGCAGTTCCGGGAGCTTCGGGTCGGGCAGCCGGTCGACGACGCCGGTCCAGAACGCGCGCGTGCGGGGCGAGTCGACGGCGGCCCGTTCCGCGGCGACGAAGTCGCGGTAGCGGGACGCGGGCTCCAGCCGGCCGACGACCTCGCCGCCGGCCAGCGCCGTGTCGTACGCCTGGAGCAGGTCGGTCATCAGCTGCGCGACGCTCCAGCCGTCCAGGACGACGTGGTGCAGCGCGATCGAGACCTGGAACTCCTCGGGCCCGCGCAGCAGCACGTGGCAGCGCAGCAGCGGTGCCGTCCCGATGTCGAACGGGTCCGCCACCTCGCGGTCCCACCAGGCGCGCAGCTCGGCGTCGGGGTCGTCGCCGGCCGGTCCCTCGACGACGAGCGGGATGCTCGCCGTGCGGTGCACCAGCTGCATCGGCTGGCCGTAGCTGCCGATGTCGAAGGAGGTACGGAGGATCTCGTGGCGTTCGGTCATCGCGTCCAGCGCCCGCCGGAGCGCGTCGGCGTCGAACCGGCCACGGAGCCGGACGCTCGCCAGGTCGTGGTACAACTCCGGCCGGTCGTCGGCGAGTTCGCACTCGTAGAGGATGCCGAGCTGCATCGCCGCGGTCGGGTAGGCGTCCTCCACGTCGGCGGGCAGCAGCCGCTCGTCGAGCTGGAAGCGGGCCGATCGCGGTGTCTCGGCGGTGTCCTGCGAGCGGTCGCACTCGGCGGCCAGCTCGGCGATCGTCGGGTGGGTGAACACCCGCTCGACGGTGACCGGCAGGCCGGCCGCGCGGGCGGCGATGCCGACCCGGATCGCGATGATCGAGTCGCCGCCGACGGCGAAGAAGTCGTCGTGCCGGCCCGGGGAGCCGAAGCCCAGCTCGGCCTCCCAGATCTCGGCGAGCGCACGCTCGGTCGCGCCGCGCGGCGCGTCGCCGCGTGGCGCGTCGGACGGGTCCTCGGCGACGGCGCCGGGCGCCGCGTCCGGCCGTGGCAGCGCGGCGGTGTCGAGCTTGCCGTTCGCGGTCAACGGCAGCGCCTCGCACCGCACGATCGCGGACGGGAGCATGTAGCCGGGGAGCCGCTGCGCCAGCAGTGTCCGCAGGTCGGGCAGGTCCGGTCCGGCAGGCACCGCGTACGCGACGATCCTCGGCTGCCCGGGCACGTCCTCGCGCAGCAGGCAGGCCGCCGCGCGCACCCCGGGCTGGTCGAGCAGGGCGCGCTCGATCTCGCCGAGTTCGATCCGGAAGCCGTGCAGCTGCACCTGGTTGTCGGAGCGGCCGCGGAAGACCAGCTCGCCGTCGGCCCGGCGGACGGCCAGGTCGCCGGTGCGGTACAGCCGGTCGCCGGGCGCGCCGAACGGGTCGGGCAGGAAGCGTTCGGCGGTCAGCGCGGGCCGGCCGAGGTAGCCGCGGGTCACGCCGGGCCCGCCGACGTACATCTCGCCCTCCACGCCGGGGCCGACCTCGCGCAGCTGCGGGTCGAGGATGTGCACCCGCACCTCGCCGAACGGGCCGCCGATCGGGCTGACGGCCGCGTCGAGGTCGGCGAGGTCCAGCGGACGGATCGTCACGTGCACGGTGGTCTCGGTGATGCCGTACATGTTGACCAGGCGCGGCCGGGCGATGCCGTGGTTGCGGACCCACGGGCGCAGCGCCGCGGGTTCCAGCGCCTCGCCGCCGAAGACCACCAGCCGCAGCGCGTGCGGCGGGAAGCCGGCGCTCTCGGCGGCGCCGGCGAGGTGCTTGAACGCGGTGGGCGTCTGGTTGAGGACGGTGACGCCCTCGGCGCGCAGGAGTTCCAGGAACGCGGCGGGGTCGCGGCTGGTGAGGTGGCCGACGACGACGAGCCGGCCGCCGTACAGCAGCGCGCCCCACAGCTCCCAGACGGAGAAGTCGAACGCGATCGAGTGGAACAGCGTCCACACGTCGTCCGGTCCGAATCCGTAGCCGTCGGCGGTGGCTTCGAACAGCCGGACCACATTGGCGTGCGGCACCACGACGCCCTTGGGCAGTCCGGTGGAGCCGGAGGTGTAGATGACGTAGGCGGTGTTGCCGGGGCGGACGTCGACCTCGGGCGCGGTGGCGGGCGCGTCCGGCGACACGTCGCTCAGCCGCACCACCCGGCGGCCCGGCGCGGCGAGTGCGGCGGCGTGCTCGTCGTCGGTGACGACCAGGTCGCAGCCGGCGTCGCCCAGGACGTACGCGAAGCGGGAGCTGGGGTGGGTGGGGTCGAGCGGGAGGTAGCCGGCCCCCGACTTCAGGACGGCGAGCACCGCGACGACCAGGTCGACTGTGCGCTCGGCGCACAGTCCGACCAGCCGCTCCGGGCCGGCGCCGAGCGCGACCAGCCGGTGGGCGAGCCGGTTCGCGGCGGCGTCGAGTTCGGCGTAGGTCATCGACCGGCGGCCGTCGCCGACGGCGACCCGGTCCGGGTGCGCCGCCGCGACCTGCGCGAACAGTTCGTGCAGGCAGCGGCCCTCGGTCCGGCTCGCCGGGGGGCGGCGGGTGTCGGCCACCAGCTCGTCGAGCGCCGCCTCGGGCCGGCCGACGGCGGTGTCCAGCAGCTCGACGTACCGGCGGAGCAGGCCCTCGGCGCGCTCGGGGTCGAACAGCGCGGTGTCGTACTCGACCGTCACCTCCAGGTCGTCGTCGCCGGTCTCGGTGATCTCGACGGTGAGGTCGAACTTAGCCGTCCCGGTGTCGGCGGCGAGCGGTTCCAGGTCGAGCCCGGCGAGCGCCGCGTGGGGGCGCCGCCGGCCCTGGTAGGCGAGGGCGACCTGGGTCAGCGGCGGGCGGGACAGGTCGCCGTCGCGGGCGAACTCCCGGGCCAGCTGCTCGAACGGCACGTACTGGTGCTCCAGCGCCTCCAGCGTGGTGCGGTGGACGGCCGCCGCGAGCTCGCCGAAGGTGCCGCCGTCCGGCCGCAGCCGCACGGGCACCGTGGTGGCGAAGAAGCCGACGACGTCCTCCAGCCCGGGGTCGGGCCGTCCGGCGGCAGGCGAGGCGATCAGCATGTCGCGGACCCCGGCCAGTTCGCGCAGCAACGTGCCGAGGGCGGCGGCGCAGACCGCGTACGGGGTGGTCCGGGTCCTGGCGGCGGCGCCGACGACGGCGGCCAGCAGCCCGCGGGCCCGGGCGGTGGTGCGGCGGCCGCGGTGCGCGCGCACCGGGGGCCGGGGTCGGTCGGTGGGGAGGTCCAGGACCACCGGCGCGTCGCGCAGCAGCTCCCGCCAGGGGGCGAGGTCGGCGGCGCTCTCCCGGCCCCAGCGCGCGAAGTCCCGGTAGCTGCGGGTGGCGGGGGCGAACTCCGGGCTCCGCCCGGCGGTGCGGGCGGCGTAGGCGGTGGCCAGGTCGCGGTCGAGCAGGTCCACGGTCCACCCGTCGGAGACGATGTGGTGGGTCACCAGGACCAGGACGTGCTCCTGCTCGCCGAGCCGCAGCACGGTCGCCCGCAGCAGCGGGGCCCGGCCGAGGTCGAAGTGCGCGGCGGTCAGTTCGGCGACCAGCCGGGGCGCGTCCTGCGGACGGTCGGTCAGGTCGACCAGCTCGGCCGTCGGCAGCCCGCCGTCGCAGCGGGCCACCAGGTCGCCGTCCTCGAAGACGAACGAGGTGCGCAGCTGCTCGTGCCCGGCGACGACGTCGGCGAGGGCCGAGGTGAGGGCGGCGAGGTCGAGCGGCCCGCGGACGCGGGTGACGACGGGGATGTTGTAGGACGTCCCGGCGGTCTCGTTCAGGTGGTCGAGGAACCAGAGGCGCCGCTGCCCGAGCGAGGGGACGAGCGGCGCGTCCGGGTCGTGCGGGACGGCGGTGGGCGCGGCCGCCGACCGGTCGAGCACGGAGGCCGTGCCCGCGACGGTGCCGGCCGCGAAGAACCCGCTCATGGTCAGGCCCGCGCCGAGCCGGGCCCGCAGCCGCGGCACGATCCGCGCCGCGTGCAGCGAAGTGCCGCCCAGCGCAAGGAAGTCGGCGTCCCGGGCGACCTCGTCGAGGCCGAGCACCTCGGCCCAGACGGCGGCGACGGCCTGCTCGGTGGCGCCCTGCGGCGCGGCCGTCCCCACCCGGACGCGGACCTGCGGCAGCGCGGCCCGGTCGAGCTTGCCGTTCGGGGACAGCGGCAGCGCCTCCAGCGCGACGTAGACGGTGGGGAGCATGTTCTCCGGCAGCGCCGCCGCGAGCCGCTCCCGCAGGACGTGTTCGGGCACGTCGCCGACCACGTAGGCCGCGAGGTGGGCGGCGTCGCCGTCGCCGCGGGCCGCCACGGCGGCGGCCCGGACGCCGGGGATGTCGGCGAGCAGCGCCTCGACCTCGCCGGTCTCGATCCGCACGCCGCGCACCTTCACCTGGTGGTCGAGGCGGTCCAGGAACTCCAGCGCGCCGTCGGTCCGCAACCGGACGCGGTCGCCGGTGCGGTACACCCGCGCGCCGGGGACGCCGGAGAACGGGTCCGGCACGAACCGCTCGGCGGTCAGCTCCGGCCGGCCCTGGTAGCCGCGGCCGACCTGGACGCCGCCGACGTACAGTTCGCCCTCGCCGCCGGGCGGCACCGGCTCGCCGTGCTCGTCGAGGACGTGCAGGTCGGTCCGCGGCACCGCCGTGCCGATCGGCACCACGGCGTCCTCGGCGTCCGGCCGGCACCGCCAGTGGGTGACGTCGACCGCGGTCTCGGCCGGGCCGTAGATGTTGTCCAGCTCGGCGCCGAGCCCACTGGCGTGGAAGCGCCGCACCAGCGCGGGGCTGAGCGCCTCGCCGCCGGCCACCACCTGCCGCAGGGACCCGCAGCCGGCCGGGTCGGCCGCCTCCAGGAACACGCTGAGCATCGACGGCACGAAGTGGGCGACGGTCACGCCGTGGCGGCGGACCAGGTCGGCCAGGTAGTCCGGGTCGCGGTGGCCGCCGGGCTCGGCGACCACGGTGCGAGCCCCGGCCACCAGGCCCCACAGGCTCTCCCCGACGGACACGTCGAAGCCCACCGGGGTCTTCTGCAGGACGACGTCCGCGGGCGTCATCCGGTACTGGTTCTGCATCCACAGCAGGCGGTTGACCAGGCCGGCCCGGGTGTTCATCGCCCCCTTGGGGCGGCCGGTCGAGCCCGAGGTGTGGACGACGTAGGCCAGGTGCCGGGGGTCCGTCGGGCGCGGCGGCATCGGCCCGCACGCGGCGATCAGCGCCGCGTCGGCGTCCACGCGCACCGTGGCGGCGTGCGCGCCGACGCCCGCCGCCTCCAGCGCGGCCCGCCGTCCGACGACCACCGGTGCCCGCACGTCGTCGAGCATGTACCCGATCCGTGCCGCCGGGTAGGACGGGTCGAGCGGGACGTACGCGCCGCCGCTGAGCAGTACGGCGACCAGCGCGACGAGCTGGTCGACCGAGCGGTCCAGCAGGACGCCGACCCGGACCTCCGGGCCGACGCCGAGGCCGGCCAGGTGGGCGGCGAGCCGGCCGGCCCGGTCGGTGAACTCCCCGAAGGTGACGTCGAGCGTGCCGTCGGTGACGGCGACGGCGTCCGGGGTGGCGCGCGCCCGGTCCAGGATCAGCGCCGCCAGGTCCGGCGGGCTCTCGTCGTGGTACGGCACGGTGTTCCCTTCTCCTCCTGTCACCGCAGGCTCGCCGGTCGCATGTCGGTCCACACGGCCGCGATGTGCTCCAGGCACTCGGCCCTGGACCCGGTCGGCCCGCCGGTCCGCCAGCCGGCGGGGACGGGCCGCCCGGCCGGCCAGATCGAGTACTGCTCCTCGTCGTTGACCACGACCAGGTAGTTGGCCTCGGACTCCGCGCTCACCGCCGCGCCCCCGTTCCCGCCATCGGTGCCATGCAGGACAGCAGCTCGTCCAGGGCCTGGTAGAAGCCCTCGATCTCGGCGACCTCGTTGTACAGGTACGCCGACACCCGCAGGGTCTCGCCGCCGGCCAGTGCGGTGACCAGCGGCTGGGCGCACATGTGGCCGCTGCGCACCATGAAGCCGTGCGAGTCGCTCAGCAGCCGGGCGATCTCCCCGGCGGGGACGCCGTCGGCCAGCCGCAGGGTGGCGATCGGGATCCGGTCGACCACGTCCGGCGGGCCGATCAGGCGCAGCTCCGGGCGGGTCAGCGCGCCGCCGACCAGGGCGGCGCTCAGCTCGTCGGCGTGCCGGTGGCGGTCCGGGCCGTCCGTCGCCTCCAGGTACCGGACGGCCGCCGCGCAGCCGATGATCGAGGCGATCGGCGGCGTCCCGGCCTCGAAGCGGAACGGGATGCGCCGCTCCACGCTGCCGTCGAGGTCGACCCAGTCGACCATTCCGCCGCCGACCGCGAGCGGGCGCAGCTTCGCGAGCTGCTCGCTGCGGCCGAACAGGCAGCCGACGCCGGTCGGTCCGAGCATCTTGTGCATCGAGAACGCCATGAAGTCGACGCCGAGTTCGTGGACGTCGATGCGCTGGTGCGGCAGCGACTGCGCGGCGTCGAGCACGATCACGGCGTCGCAGGCGGCGCGGATCTCGGCGACGAGTTCGGCGACCGGGTGGAGCACGCCGGTGACGTTGGAGCAGTGGTTCAGGGCGACCACCTGGGGCCGCCCCTCCAGGAGCTTGCGGAAGTGGGCGCGGTCCAGGCGGCCGTGCTCGTCCACCCTGGCCAGGTCGAGGCGGCCGATCCGCCGCCAGGGCAGCAGCTGGGAGTGGTGCGCGTCGAAGCAGCCGACGATGTACGGGTCGTCGGGCAGGTCGAGGCCGCTGGCGACCAGGTTGAGCGCCTCGCTGGTGTTGCGGGCCCAGACCACCTCGTTGGTGGCCGCGCCGATGTGCCGGGCCAGCACCACCCGGGCGGCCTCGTACGCGTCGGAGGCTTCCTCGGAGAGCCGGTGCTTGCCGCGGTGGATGTTGGCGCCGTTGGTCTCGTAGTACTCGGTGACGGCGTCGATGACCGGGCGGGGCTTCAGGGTGGTGGCGGCGTTGTCGAGGTAGGAGATCCGCTGCCCGTCGATCTCGCGCAGCAGCGCCGGGAAGTCGGCCCGGTACGGGTTCTGAGCGGTCATCACGCCCCCTCCGAGGAGATGTGGGAGATGCAGGGTTGGAACTTTCCGCTGCGTTCGCTGGCGATGTAGTCGACGGCCCGGAGCCGGACGGTGGTCGGCGCGAGGGCGTCGGCAAGCCGGGCTTCGAGCGCCGCGAGGTCGGCGGGCTCCGGCTCGGTGTTGGTGACGTAGCGGAAGGTGCAGTCGCCGCTCCGGTCCTGTTCCAGCTGGTAGAGGTCCATCCAGCGCGGGTCGCCGACGGCGGCGTCGACGGACGCGGGGGTGACGACGCCGCCGCCCGGCAGCCGGACCAGGTGGGTGCCCCGGCCCTCGATGCGGACCTCCGGGAGTTCGCTGCCGCACGCGCAGGAGGCGCCCAGCGGGGTGAACCAGTCGCCGGTGGCGTAGCGGATGCGCGGGATCAGGCTGTCGTCGAGCGTGGTGACGTACAGCTCGCCCATCCGGCCGTCCGGCACGGGCTCGCCGTCCCGGACGAACTCGGGGTAGAAGTCGACGTCGTTGATGTGGCGCCGGCCGTGGTGGCACTCGAATCCCAGGTAACCCAGCTCGGACATGCCGATCATGTCGCCGATCGGCACGTCCGGCCCCATGAAGTCCTCGATCTGGCGCCGGGCGATCCGGGTCATCAGGGTGTAGCCGCACACGATGTGCAGCGGGCGGGGCGAGGCGATCCGCCGGCCCAGCCGGCGGGCCGCGCGGGTGAGGAACGCGAAGTGCGTGGGGTCGACGACCAGCATGTCGGGCTGGTAGGCCTCGATCTCGTCGAAGGCCTTGGTGAGCTGCCAGTCCGGGGTGGCCAGCAGGTCGTGGGCGACGGTCAGCACCAGGGTGCCGTCCGGGAGGGTCCGGTCCTCCATCGAGGAGAAGCCCGTCGCGCATTCGACGTCCGAGCAGTTCGGCGGCGCGAACCGGCAGATCCTGGGGCGCGCGCCCGGCCGCCACAGCGAGTCGAAGCGGCGGTTGACGCCGAGCGCGGTCGCCTGCCGACGCGCCAGGTCGTAGGACAGGATGGCGCTGTTCAGCCGCTCGCCGGACGTCCCGGAGCTCTGGAAGCGCATCACCCCCACGGAGCTGAGGGTGTATCCGCCGGCCAGCACGCCGGCCGGGAAGTTGCGCCGGTAGTGGGCCTTCGCGGTCGGCGGGATCCGCCGGAAGTCTGCCGGGTCTTTGATGTCCTCGGGCCGCAGGCCGTTCGCGACCATGTGGTCGCGGAAGAACACGGTGTTCTCGAACGCGTAGACGATCTCGTCCCGCACCGCTTCGAAGCTCGCCAGGTCGGTCACGTCATGGCCACCATCAGCGAGCGGTCGCCGGAGTACGGCCTTCGCCCGTGGGCGAACTGCTCGTTGTCGACGACCAGGACGTCGCCGGCCTGCCAGGGGAAGGCGATCTCCTCGGCGGCGTACACGGCCCGGATCTCGGCGAGGTCGGCCGCCTCCAGCGGCGAGCCGTCGCCGTACATGGCGTTGCGCGGCAGCTCGTCCTCGGAGAAGCTCTCGCGCAGTTCGCGCTCGACCTCGGCGGGCAGCGAGCTGACGTGGAACAGGTGCGCCTGGTTGAACCACACCTGCCGCCCGGTGGTCCGGGACTTGGTGCTGGCCTGGACCACCTGGCGGGTGCGGAGCCGTTCGCCGCCGAGCCACTCGACCTGGATGCCGTGTTCGGCGCAGTAGGCGGTGACCTCGTCGCGCTCCTCGGTCTGGAACGCCTCCTGCCAGCTCAGGTCGAGGCCGTTGCCGAAGTTGCGCACGTACATGACGCCGTGCCGTTCGAAGCGCTCGCAGGTCGCCGCCGACAGGCGCTCGTACACCCGCGCGCTGTCCGCGAGCGGCGTCTCGCCGCCCTCGGCCGCCGGGACGACGCTGGCGAAGAACAGCGTGGCCGGCCACGCGTCCGCGTAGGACATCTCGTTGTGCAGCGGGATGGCCTGGTCGGCCGGGTACTCGGTGGAGGTGAAGACCTTGCCGTCGACCCGGGTGCGGGGCGTGGAGCGGTTGGTGTAGTCGAGCAGCTCCCCCGACATGGCGGTGGCCAGGTCGGCGAGCCCGGCCGGGTCGAGCGGGCTGAAGCCGCGCAGCAGGACGGCTCCGTGCTCGTCGCGCAGCCGCTTGAGGGTGTCGCCGGAGCCGGACAGCCAGTCGCGGGCGTCGAGCCCGGCGACCACCGGCTCGCACCGCATCGCCCGGGTCCCGTCGAGCAGCGGGGCGGTCCGTACGAGGTCGCCGCCGCCGACCGACACCGGCTTGCGCTGCCGGCTGAACCGGCTGGTCGTCCCGGTCTGTTCGGACGTCATTCCCCCGCCTCCTTCTTCTTCAGGAGCTGGTCGATCAGCTCGGCGAGCTCGGACACCACGGGCCGCTGGAACAGGTCGCGCAGCTTGACACTGACCTTGAACTCCAGGCGCAGCTTCGCGATCAGCTGGGTGGCGAGCAGCGAGTGCCCGCCGATCTCGAAGAAGTCGTCCTCGACGCCCACCCGGCTCAGCAGCAGCACCTGCGCCACCACGGCGGCGACGGCCCGCTCGGTGCCGGTCCGGGGCTCGACGAAGGAGCCGGCGGCCGCGTCGTAGGAGCCGGGTTCGGGGAGCATCGCCGCGTCGATCTTGCCGGTGCTGGTGAGCGGGAAGGACTCCAGCGCCACCAGGTGCGCGGGGATCATGAACTCGGGGAGGCGTTCGGCCAGGAACTCGCGGAGCCACTCGGCGGATCCGCGGCTGCCCTCGGCGTCGATCAGGTAGCCGATCAGGTGCGCGGCCATGCTCTCGCCGGTGTGCACGACCAGGCTGCCCGTCACCCGGGGGTGCTGCCGCATGACGGCCTCGATCTCGCCGATCTCCACCCGGAAGCCGCGCACCTTGATCTGGCGGTCGATCCGGCCGAGGAACTCGACGCTCAGGTCGGGCAGCAGCCGGGCCCGGTCGCCGGTGCGGTACATCCGGGCGCCCGGGGCCTCGCTGAACGGGTCGTCGAAGAAACGTTTCTGCTCCCCCGTGGTGCCGGTCAGGTAGCCCTGGGACACCGAGTTCCCGCCGATCCACAGCTCGCCGGGGACGCCCACCGGCAGCGGTCGCCCCTCGGCGTCGAGGACGTAGGCGCGGGCGTGCCGCATCGGCCTGCCGAGCGGCACGGTGGAGGTCAGGGCGGCAAGCTCGTTGCCGGTGACCTGCCCGCAGAGCACGCCGACGGTGGTCTCGCTCGGGCCGTAGTGGTTGTACAGCCGGCAGTCGCCCAGGAAGGTCCGGATCATGTTGAACGCGCCCCAGGCGAACGGCTCGCCGCCCAGCACCAGCGCCTGACGCGGGATCAGCCGGACCGGGTCGTCGGCGACCGCGAAGACGGCCTCCAGGTGGGACGGGGTGATCTTGAGGAGGTCGTACTCCTCCTGGGCCAGCAGCTCCGCGAGCGCCTGCGCGTCCGCCGAGACGTCGGCGGCGACGACCCGCAGCCGGCCGCCGGTCATCAGCGGCGGGAACAGCGCGGTGTTGCCGAGGTCGGTGCCCAGGCTGCTGAGCGCGACCGCGTCGACCTCGCCGTCCAGCCCGAGCCGGTCGAGGACGCCGTCCAGGTAGGCCGCGAGCTGCCCGTGCCCGACCAGCACGCCCTTCGGGGTGCCGGTGGAGCCGGAGGTGAACAGCACGTACGCCAGGTCCTCGTCGGCGCTCTGCACGTCGAGGCGGCCGGCGTCGTGCCGCATACATGCTGTCAGATCCCTGTCAACCAAAATGACGTCGCAGTCCGCGGGCGGCTCCGCGTCGGCGGTGGCGACGACGTGGCGCAGGCCGACGGCCTCCGCGATGGCCGACCGGCGCTTGGCCGGCAGCCGGGGGTCGACCGGGACGTAGCCCGCGCCGGCCTTGGCGATCGCCAGCATCGCCACGATCGCCAGGTCGGACCGTTCGAGGCAGAGGCCGACCGAGCCGCCGGGGGCCACGCCGCGGCCGGCCAGCTCACGGGCCAGGCGGTTGGCCGCCTCGTCCAGCTCGCGGTAGCTCCAGGAGCGGTCGTCCGTCCGCAGCGCGGTGCGGTCGGGGAAGCGGTCGGCTGCCTGCTCGACCCGCCGGTGCCAGTGCGCGGGGCGCTGCGCCGGGGGCTGCGCGGCGTTGGCGGCGGCGACCAGCTCGCGGGCGGCGTCGGCGTCGAGCATGGCGACCGAGCCGACGGTCGCCGAGGTGTCGCCGGCCAGGGCCGTCAGCGCGGCGCGCAGACAACAGAGCAGCGCCTCGGCGCCGCCCTCGGCCAACCCCAGGACCTGGTGGCGCACTTCGATCCGGATCCCGTCGCCGGTGCGGCGGGCCCGGACGGCGACCTTGCGGGCGTCGCCGGCCGCCTCCACCCACAGGTCCGCGTACGGCAGCGCCGCGTCGGACGGGAACTCGGCCGGCTCACCGAAGGCGAAGCCCGTGACGCCGGCGGCGCGCTGCGGGAGCGCTTCCGCGAGGCTGTCGGCGAGCTCCGCGGGCGCGGCCAGCTCCCGGTTCACCGCGGCCAGCAGACCGGCCAGCGCGGTGTCGGCGGACACCTCGATCAGGACCGGCAGCGGGCTCTCGAACTGGCCGACGGCCGTGGCCAGTTCGCTGAACCGGCGGCCCGGCAGCATGGCGTCGACCGCGAGCGACTCCGGCCGCCCGGTGGCGTGCCAGAGCGCGACGATCCAGCCGGTCAGCAGGACGCCGCGCAGGCCGTCCTCGGACGGGCCGGCGAGGTCCCGCAGCGACTGCGCCAGCGGCGCCGGGACCGTCCATGCCGTGCTCTCGTGGCCGGTCTCGGTGGACCGGAGTTCCAGCGGCAGGCGCAGCGGCGGCAGGGCGGTCAGTTGCGCCCGGCGCTCGGCCGCGGCCTCGGCCTGCTCCGCCGCCGGGGCCGCCTCCTCCAGCTGGACCTGCGTGTAGTCCGCGTACTGGACGATGTCCTCACGGCTCCACGACGCGCCGTCCAGCTGCGCGCCGTAGGCCTGCTGGAGGTCCCGGAAGAAGACCTCGGCGGACGCCTCGTCGATGCTCAGCCGGGGCGCCGAGAGGACCAGCGACCGGCTGCCGTCGGCGTGGGTGAACAGGACCAGGCGCAGGGCGTTCTCGAAGCCGTCCGCGGCGGACTCGGCGCGGACCAGGGCGGCCAGGGCCGCGTCGTCGCCCGCGCCCTCCGCCAGCTCGGTCCGCGGCTCGTCCTCGATCACCATCAGCCGGGTGCTGTTCTCGCCGAGGACGGTGCGGTAGGCGGAGCGGAGGCTCTCGTGCGCCGCGGCCACGTCGTGGAGCGCGCGTTCGAGCACTGCACGGTCGAGCGGGCCCGCGAGGCGCACCCCGGCCACCGTGCGCCCCGGCGCTCCGGCGGGGGCGAGGCGAAGGAGCCGCTCCTGCTGGCGGGAAAGACGGAAACCCTCCCAGGACTGCGTCACCGGTTCTCCTCCGGATCGATCCACAATTCGCCTCCAGTGAATGTGTTCCAGGTCTTGATCGTGTCCGGGCCGAAGTACTCGGCCGCCATCTTCCAGAACTCCGCGTATTCCGTCGGAAGGTCCACCAGGGTGTGACCGACCTGGGGGGGCATGTGCGCCAGGACATCGCCGAGCTTCAGCCGGAGGATGTCCAGGTACTGTTCGCGGTCCAGCGGTATTTCCTCGCCGGTCCGGCGGTCCTTCAGTTCGGGCGTCCCGCTCGGCCGCATGATCCGGCGGAAACTCTTTCCGAGTGAGGCGTAGCTCATCACGGAGAAGGTGAAGATCACCTTCTCGACCTCGGGGCCCACGATCTCCCGGACCACGACCCGCTTGCTCTCCGGAATGGAGTCGGGGTCGTCGTTGTGCAGGCCCTCGGTGCCGTAGGAGCCGTGGAAGAGCCCGGCGAGGCAGACGGGCTCCTTCGCCTTCATGTCCTGCAGAATGGCGCAGGCGCGGAACATGTGCTCCACCAGGGTTCCATCCTGGTGCGCGACCTTGTGCATACCCAGTCGCACCAGGTCGTTCCGATATGTCTCTGGATCAAACACTCGACACTCCCTCCTTGCTCTCCTGAGTGCTGTCGCCGATGTCGAGATCGGAGACGGTTCGAATGCGCGGGAACGGCGAGAGGAACGTCATGGCGGCGGGGACGAGGAATCCGACGCCGATGACGGCCAGCGTGGTCCGGCCGCCGAAGGCGTCGCCCAGGAAGCCGGCGGTGAGCGCGCCGATGGGCAGCGTGCCCCACACCACGAAGCGCATGGCACCCGTCGTCCGGGCCATCAGATGGGCCGGGGTGATCATCTGACGGATGCTGATGACGTTGATGTTGAACAGCGGCTCGGCCGCGGTGACCAGCAGGTATCCGAGCGTGAGCGCGGCGATCGCCAGGGGCGACCGGCCGCTGGACATCGCCAGGAACAGGCCGCCGAGGCCGCCGACGCACATCGACAGCACGATGCACCAGCCCAGGCCGCGCCAGGCGATGATCCGCGCCACCACCAGGACCGCGAGGAACGAACCCACGCTGCCCACGAAGACGACCACCGCGACGGTCGCCGAGCTCAGCTTCAGCTCGCTCTCCAGATGCACGAAGAAGATCGTGATCAGGGCGCTGGTCAACAGGTTCCAGGTCGCGGCGATGGCGGCGTTCCAGCGCAGGAAAGCCGATTCGCCGACGAACCGGAGACCGGCCTTGAAGTCCCGCCAGATCGTCGAGCCCTGCCGACTGGCCGGCCTCCGGTCGGGCGCGCGGATCGCGTGCACGAACAGTGCCGACAGGGCGTACGAGGTGGCGTCCACCAGGATGGCGATCGGCGCCGACACGGCCTTCAGCAGCACCGCGGCGAATCCGGGCCCGGACATGTTGCCGATCGACCTGCTGGTCTCCAGCCACCGGTTCGCCGTCAACAACTCTCCGGCGACGACGACATCGGTCAGGGTGCTCTGATAGGCGATGTCGAAGAAGACGGTGCACGAGCCGACCACGAAAGCAACCGCGAACAGCCACTCGATGGTCAGGGAGCGCGAGAACATCAGCACCGGAATCAGCAGCAGCGTCGCGGCCCGGACCCAGTCCATGATGATCAGCACCCGGCGCGAACGCCAACGGTCGATCAGGACGCCGGCGAAAATGCCGAACAGCAGGAACGGCGCGCGCGACAGCGCGTTCAGGGTGCCCACTTCCGAGGCGCGGGCGTCCAGAACGGCGAGGGCGGTCAGCGGAAAAGCGATGAGACTGACCTGTGAGCCCATGATCGAGATGGACTGCGCACTCCAGAGCCTGCGGAAGTCCGGCCGTTCCGCGGCGAACGACCACCATTTCTTGCCGCCTGCCGCCTTACCGGTCATCGGTCTTCCGCAGATTCTCCCGAACCTCCACGAGAAACACAGACAATCAACACCTCTTGGTCACCGCGCAGGGCGGAGCACCCCACGACGCCCGGTGCTTGATCGTGCCCAGTTGTGCTTCCCGGCCGCTTCCGGGCCACTTCCACACCGATTCGCCCACCGCGCCGGCCCGCCCGGCCCGCACCCGGCCACCCGCCCTTGACCGGCCATTGACCGATTGATCAAGTCTGCTTACGCTCTGTATTGTTAGGGTCTTGACAAGCCCATCCGCCCGTTGGAAGCTCCGGGGGTCGCCGACCACAGATCTCCGCCGCCCTCCGCGGGAGACTGGACCGGCTCATCGACCTGACGGGGGTGCGTGTGGTGCGGGAGGACATTGCCATCACATCGCCGGCGGGCATCACCATTCGTCCCGGCCCGCCCCGCGGGCCCCTTGTCGACTGACATTCGTCGACGGCCTTGCCATCCGGCCTGTCCGGCTGTGGAGTGTCCGCCGTAACCGACGTTCAAGCCGAGGAGACTCCCCGCCCGCAGGTGTCGATCACACCTGCCACCGGGGATCACCGCCGCCGTACCGCGTCGACGCGCCCACCGGCGCGACCGACCGCGGGGCATCCGCGGCCCAGCCCGACAGGAAGGTGGGACAAGAGGTGGGAACTCCGCAGCAGGGTCTGCGATTCGGAATTCTCGGCCCCGTCGTGCTCTGGCACGACGACCGGGAGGTCGACCTGGCCACACGCCCGTCACGCACCCTGCTGGCGCGCCTCCTCCTCGCCCTCGACCGGGCCGTGCACGTCGACATCCTGATCGACGCCGTCTACGGCAGCAAGCCGCCGCGATCGGCACGCAACCAGATCCAGAAGAGTGCCTGCGAGCTGCGCGCCAAGGGCGTGGAGCTCACCGCCCGGGACGGCAGCTACCTGCTGAGCTCTACCCCGGAGGCCCTGGACGCCGAGAAGTTCGGCGAACTCGTCGACCAGGCACGGTCGTTATCGGATCCCCAGGAACGCGCCAACGCGCTGCGGCACGCCGACTCGCTGTGGCGCGGCCCCACGCTCGACCGCCTCGACGCCAGCGTGTTCCGCTCCGCGGCCGCCGAGTGGGACGAGAAGCGCCTGGTGGCGGTGATCGAACGCATCGAGGCCGAGATGCTCTGCCACCAGCACCGCCAGGTCATCCCCGAACTGCGGCGGCTGATCATCGAGCACCCGCTCAACGAGAACCTCCACACCCTCTTCATGATCGCCTGCTACCACGCCGGCCGGATCAGCGAAGCGGCCCGCTGCTACTCCGCCCTGCGCGTCCAACTCGCCGAGGAATTCGGCATCGACCCGCCCGCCGCCCTCCAGGAGGTCCACCGCATGATCCTCCGCCAGGACCCCGACCTGATCCGCATCACCACCCTCCACCAGGTCGAAGCCCTCGCCGAGGGAGCCCTCACCCACGCCTCCTGACGCCGGCCGCGCCGCCGCGGACTAGGAGCTGTCCGGCCGATCATTTGACTTTCGCTTGCCCTGGTCGTTGATTCGGGCACGGGGCGGGGTGATCTGACGGATACCGAGCGGGAACGGCTGCGGCCGTTCCCGCCGGTCAGCAACAGGCGTTGTGGCCGGTGGCGGGACCACCGGCAGGTGATCGACGGCCGCGGTCGCCCTGCGGCGACCGCGGGAGCCGACGCCGGATCAGATCAGATGAACCGCCACAGGTGGTCGCTGGTGCCGTTGTCGTCCCAGAGCACGGCCTGCGCTCCCAAGGCGGTGGAGGCACCGGAGATGCCGAGAACGCGGCCGCTGGTGGCGCACTGGATCCTGAAGGTGTCGCCACCACCGTGGCGCAGGCGCCACCGGTGGTCGGCGGCGCCGTTGTCGGCCCACTGGACGATCCGGGCGCCGTTGGCGGTGCCGCCGTTCTCCACGGCGAGGACCTTGCCGCTGTTGGAGTTGCGCAGGCGCAGGTAGCCGCCGGTGTCGAGGACGGCCGTCCAGAGGTGGTCGGCGGTGCCGTTGTCGTCCCACTGGATGGCGAGGCCGCCGTCGGCGGCGGACATGTTCTGGATGCCGAGGAGCCGCCCACTGGCGACGTTCTGGATCCGCCTGGCACCGACGGGGGCGAACTGCCACTGGCCCGCGGCGGCACCGCCGTCGGGCAGCTGTACGGCTGCGGCGCCCTGGGCGGTGGAGCCGCCGGCGATGCCGAGCAGCTTGCCGGTGTGGACGTTCTGGAACTCGTGGTAGCCGTTGCCGGCGTCGACGACGGTCCACCGGTGGTCGGCGGTGCCGGTGTCGTCCCACTGGAGGATCGGGGCGTTGTCGGCGGTGGACATGTCCTTCACGCCGAGGACCTTGCCGCTGTTGACGTTGCGCAGCCGTAGTGCGGTGCCGTCGACGACGAGGGCCCAGTCGTGGTCGGCGGTGCCGGTGTCGGCCCACTGCAGGGCGAGGCCGCCGTCGGCGGTGGACATGTTCTGGATGCCGAGGACGAGTCCGCTGGCCGCGTTGACCAGACGGAAACCAGCACTGTCGGTCCGCCAGTAGACGGTGTAGTTGAAGTCCTGGGCGTCGTGGAACGGGCCGAGGTCGACCGTCGCTCCGTTGGCGGTGGCCGTGAAGGCGAGGGAGGTGCTGCTGGTCCGGGTGATCGTGGCGGCGTCCAGGGCCGGCAGGGCGGACAGCGTGGTGCTGCCGTAGTTGCCGGCCAGGACGACGGGGCCGTAGGTGATCGCCGCGACACCGGGGCTGTCGTTGGCGGCTTGGAGGGCCACTCGCATGGGGAGCTTCACGGTGACGGTGTCGCCGGAGACCCAGGACCGGGTGAGGGTGGCGTACGTGCCCGGGGTGGCCGCGACGCTCTGCGCGACGCCGTTGACGCTGACGCTGGCGCCCGAGGTCCAGCCGGGGATGCGGACGCGCATGGACCACGTCCCGTCGACACTGCCGGTGACCTTGAGCGTCGTGGTGTCCTCGGCCGGGAACGCGGTGGTCTGGGTGACCGTGATGCCCCGCTGGGTCCAGTCCAGGACGGACGGGAGGAACAGGTTCACCGTGAGGGTGGTGCCGTCGTGGAAGTAGATGGAGTCCATCAGCTTGGTGTTGGACTCCATCCCCGTTCCCTGGCAGCACCAGAACGTGCCGTAGTCGGTGCTCCAGGTGCCGCCGCCCCAGGCCGGGCCCTTGCCCCGGCGTCCGCCCGGGTTGAGGGAGCTGAAGTACGTGATGTGGCCGTGCGGGTCGGCCGGGTTCTGGGCGCCGATGACGTGGTTGAGCAGCGCCTTCTCGTAGAAGTCGAAGTACGAGGCCCGGTCCGGGCTCAGCTGCCACAGCTCCCGCGTCAGCTTGAGCATGTTGTAGGAGTTGCAGAGCTCGCAGGTGTCGTCGGTGAGGTAGCCGGAGATGGCGTTCGGGGCCCGGAAGTGCTCCGCCTGGCTGTTGCCGCCGATGGCGTAGGTGTGTGAGCCGGTGGTGATCGCCCAGGCGTTGGTGGCGATGTCGCGGTAGCGGGTCGTCCCGGTGGCCTTGTACTCGCGGACGGCTCCGATCCACTTGGGCACCTGCGTGTTGGCGTGCAGTCCGTTGAGCTGGTCCAGGTTCGCGGCGAGCGGATCGAAGACCGCGGCGTGGTCGAACCGCTGAGCGGTGGTCAGCCAGCGGGTGTCACCGGTCTGCTGGTAGAGATCGGCCAGCACCTCGTTCATGCCGCCGAACTCGGTGCCCAGCATCGACTGCATCGTGCTGTAGCCGAGCGCGGCGGTGCGGCGGTCGACCCAGCCGGCGAGCGCGAGGAGCACGTCGCGGGCCTGGGTGTTGCCCAGGAGGCGCCACACGTCGAGCAGACCGGCCATGGTCTTGTGGACGCAGTAGTACGGGACGTTGCCGTTGCTCAGCTTGCCCGCTTCGAGGTTGGCGAAGTCGGCCTCGGGGAAGCCCGAGAGGTAGCCGGCGGAGAAGCCCGCAGCGGCGTTGTTGGCCTGGCACTTGGCGAGTTCGGCCACCATCTGGTTGGCCTTGTCGCGGCAGGTGGTGTCCCCGAGTGCGGTGGCGGCCTGGGCCCACGCCGAGAGGAAGTGGCCCTGCACGTGGGTGCGGAAGGGGAACCCTGGGTCGTCCCACCCCCCGTTCGCCGCAGCAGAGTGGGTGGGTAGCCGGTGGTTGGCGCGGAAGTTGTACAGCAGGCGGTCGACGTCGATGAAGCGGAGGTAGGCCAGGGTGCGGTCCTGGTTGTCGAGCCATCGGCTGCTGGTGAGCCGGACCTGACCCAGCTCGAACGGGACCGTCGACACTCCGACGTCGGACCTGACCCGGGGCGTCTCCGCCGCGGCGGAGACGGGGCTGAGGACCGGGCCGGCAGCCGCGGCCACGGCTGCGACGCCGGTCGCCTTGAACATGGCACGGCGGCTGAAGTTGTAAGCCGGCATGGCGAACTCCATGGTGCATAAGAGGAGAAAGCGGGGGAGTGCAGCGGCCAAGGGAGCCGCACACAAGGGCTGTTCGGCTCCGACCGGCTACCGCAGCTTGGTGCGGCGCCCGCTTGTTGCAGAAGTGTTAACGCTCACAAATTGGCGTGTCAATACTCTCGACGGGCAGTGCCGGCGAAGTCGGCGCGCCGGGTGGGGCACGGGAACGCGGTCACCGCGGCCCCGTAGCGGAGATCAGCCGGGGAGCCCTTCGGGCGGAAGTCATCCGAGCTTCCACTGCTGGTTGCTCTGCCCGTCGCAGGCCCACAACTGGACCAGTGCGCCGTTCGCCGTCGACGCTCCACTGACGTCCAGACAGAGTCCGGACTGAACACTGGTGATGGTGCCGTCGGCATTTCGGGTCCACTGCTGGTTGGACTGTCCGTTGCAGGGCCAGGTGATCGCCTTCGTGCCGTTGACGGTGCCCCTGCCGCCGGCGTCCAGGCACATCTGGCTGCTGCCGGAGTACACCGTCAGCTGGCCCGAGGAGGTGGCGGTCCACGTCTGGTTCGCGGCTCCGGAGCAGGAGTGGATTTGGGCCTGGGTGCCGCTGGTGGTGGAGTTGGGAATGTCCAGGCACTTCGCGGCGCCGACGGCGTGCAGCGGGCCGGTGTCGGCGCCGCCGCCGGAGCCGGCGCTGTAGCCGGCCGCCGCGATGTCGGCCTGGGCGGCGTTGTCGGTGGCGTCGGACGGGTAGCCGCTGACGACGGCGCCTTCGTAGAAGGTGCCGAGGCTCTGGTTGGTGTTGCCGGCGCAGCAGTCGCCGCCGCTGCCCAGGATGATGGCGCCCTGCTGCTTCATCGGGCTGTAGCCGGGCGGGAGCGCGCCGTTCCAGAGCGTCGTGAGCCCGCCGGACTGGGCGTCACCGCCCTTGAGCGCGAACCGGGAGGTGCCGTTGTTCTTCAGCATCGCGGTGACGTAGCGGCTGGAGAAGGCCCGCTGGTTCTGGTTCCACGACGAGCTGCCGCCGGAGTACAGGCCGTACTCGAGGTCGGCCTGCACCCACGGACCGGTCCCCGAGCAGCCGCCGAACCAGCAGCTGGTTCCGAAGTAGATGGCGTCCATGGCACCCGGACCGTCTGCCTTGCGGTCCGTCTCGCTGTTCCCGTAGTCGAAGCAGCAGCCGCCGTTGACGTGAGTGCCGCTGGTCACCATGTACGCGCCCTGGGGGGCACTGCCGAGCGGCATCCCGGAGGAGGACCCGTTGTGCCAGTAGCTGTTCCCGGGGTTGATGTAGAGCGAGTACGCCTTGGCGCCGCCGAGCGTGAGGGCCTCGCTGGTCGCGCTGGCCGGGGTGTCACTGCCTCCGGCGCCCCCGGGGCCCTGGTAGGCGAGGTCGTTGCCGTGCCCGGACTGGTCGAAGATCACTGTGACCACGCACGAGGTGCCCGCGCAGAAGGCGTCCTGGGTGGCCGCGTTGGCGACGCCCCCGGCAGTGACGACGCCGACGTTCTGCGTCCTGCTGTCCGAGCTCCGCCGGACCTGGTAGAGCGCTCCGCTGTACGTCGAGTAGAGCGCACGGGTCGTGGAGTGCGCGGCCACACAGGGAGTCCCGCCTGCCGCGTAGATGTCACACGGGCCGGCGGTGGCGGCCCTCGCGCTGCCGGCGAGGGGTCCCGCACCGGTGAGACCGCCGACGACCAGCAGGATCGTGGCGGCCACGCGGATCAGCGTGCCGAGCCGGTGGTGAAGCGGAGGCACGATCCTCGGTCGTCGTTTCGGGCCTTGACTGTCGCGCATCTGAGCTCCCTGCAGCTCGTCGGGTGAACTCGGGCGAACGTGGTGTGATGGACGGTGCAACTGCCGTGCTGCCTCACGAGGGTTGGGAACTCGGGGACAGCACGGCAGTTGCGCCCGGTGACCGCTCAGACGGCCCAGTGCTGGTTGGTCTGGCCGTTGCAGGTCCACAGGTCGATCAGGGCGCCGTTGGCGGTGGATCTGGCGGTGACGTCGAGGCAGAGTCCGGACTGGGCGCTGGTGATGGTGCCGTCGGCGTTCACCTTCCACTGCTGGTTCGCCTGGTTGTTGCAGGTCCAGATCTCGACCTTGGTGCCGGGCGCGGTCTGGCCGTTGTACGCGTCCAGGCACATCTGGGAGCCGCCCGAGGAGACGGTCAGCTGGCCGGAGGAGGTGCGGGTCCAGGTCTGGTTCGGTTGGCCGTTGCAGTCCCAGATGATCACCTGGGTGCCCGGGGTGGTAGCCGAGTTCGGCACGTCCAGGCACTTGCCCGCGCCGACCGCGCGCACCGGGCCGGCCGGGTTCGTTCCGCCGCTGGTGCCGCCCGAGACGCGGAACATGGTGGTGCCGTGCGCCGGAACCGAGGCGCTGATGGTGCCGGTGGTGGTCGAAGTCGCGCCGGACCACAGGTCGGTGAGGCTGTAGCCGGAGGCGCCGGTCTTCCCGATCGCGGCGGCGGAGGTGCTGATGGTCGCGGTCGATCCGGTCTCGTTGAACAGGGCCACCGAGACGTCGCCGTTCGCCAGCGGCTTGGCCAGTACGTCGAGACCGCCGGCGGAGGACATCAGGGTGCCCTGCTTGCCGAGCGGGTCCTGGTCCACCGCGATCACCCGGGCATTGGTGAGCGTGGCCAGGGTGGCCGGGCCGGCCGAGGTGATGTTGGTGCCGGCGATCAGCGGAGCCGCCATCTCCGCCCACAGGCTGAACTCCGAGCGGGCCTCGGTGTCGGTGAGCGGGCCGTTGCCGACCTCCAGCATGTCCGGGTCGTTCCAGTGACCGGGCCCGGCGTAGGCGGCCAGCTTCACGTTGCTGTGGAAGATCGACAGCATGCTGGAATAGCTGGCGTTGATGTCGCCGGTGGTGCGCCAACTGTTGCCGACGCCGGCGCCCCAGGTCCACACGCTGTCCTCGCCCCAGTTGCACAGGCTGAACACGATGGGCCGGCCGGTCGCGGCCAGGGCGTCGCGCATCGTGGTGTAGCGCTCCTGCGCGGGAGCCTTGGAGCCGTTGGGGCAGGTGTTCAGCCAACAGCCGGGCCCTGCATAGCAGTTGTCGTACTTCAGGTAGTCCACGCCCCAGGCGGCGAAGGTCTGCGCGTCCGTGGTCTCGTGGCCGAGGCTGCCCGGGAAGCCGGCGCAGGTTTGCAGTCCGGCGTCCTCGTAGATGCCCAGCTTCAACCCCAGCGAGTGGACGTAGTCGGCGGTGCCCTTGATGCCGTCCGGGAACTTGTCGGGATCAGGTACCAGGCGCCCGTCGGAGCCCCGGGTGTGGGTCATCCAGCAGTCGTCGATGTTGACGTACTCGTACCCGGCGCTCTGCATGCTGTTGTTGTGCATGGCCAGCGCCGTGCTCTTGATCAGCGACTCGGAGACGTTGCAGCCGTATGCGTTCCAGTCGTTGAAACCCATCGGCGGCGTGGTCGCCAAACCGTTACTGAGGGCCGCAGCCGGCGGGGCCGCGCCCACGGCCGCAGCCGGCGGGGCCGCGCCCAGGGAGAGCAGCGGAATCGCCAAGGACAGGAGTAACGCCGAGAGTACGCAGGCAAGCGTCCTCCGCAGCCGTGTGCGCGCCGGTGGCCGGGTGGCGCGCAGGTCCGCGTGGAGCATGTGGTCGCCTCCTGATGGAGTGGTGGGGGAGGTGTCTGTTGCTCGCGGTTCGGCATGCCATCCAATCTCTTTGTGGGCATGACAAACACGTTTCGGTGGATGGGTGGATGGCCCCTCAGTTGCGGGGTGGGGACTCCGAGAAGACTCGATTGCGCAGCGAGATCGCCGCGTGAAGAAAGGGAGTACTGCGCGCCGGTATTTCCGGTGCGGCTTCCCTGGCATATCGGGGTGGCGAATCCAACCCGGATCTCCGGTTCGGCGACGTGGGTGCCAGAAGAAGCGGAAGAAGCCGGCGAGTCGGCGTGGCTCCTCGCTCGCCGTCCGGCCGCGCAGCACCCCGTCCGGCCGCACGAGGCCCGCCGGTGGCCGGTCGTGGCGGTCAGGTCCGCATGTCGGCCTCCCGGTCGGCGGTGGATTCGACGAGGAGTGTTAGCGCTAACAATCCGTCGTAAAAAGATCGCCGAGGTGAATGTCCCCGGCGTTGGCCAATGGGAGCATCCAATACCCCGCGCGCAGTGTCAACCCTTCTTGCAACAATGCGCGCCTCTCGGTGGTCTGAATCGCCCCCGGGTTCGGCAGGGATTTCAGGTTGCGGCTGTGACCAGAGGTTTCGTCTTCGTCAGCTCGTAGTTGGTCCCGTACTCGACGGGCGGGATATGGCCCGTCTCGCCGTGGAGTCTGCGGTGGTCGTGCCGGTCGACCCATACCCTCGGCTCGGGTGCCGGGCGGTGAGCTCGGCCGCGGCGTCCCCGGCGAGAACCGGAGGAGTTCGCGTTCCACGTGCTCGCCGGGGCCCCGACGACCGGCCCGCTCATGCGTCCGAAGCGCGGTGCCCGTCGTCGCTCCGTCGGAGCGCGGCGGCTCCGCCTCCCGCGGAGGAGGCCGCTGGTACTGCGGCGACCTCTATGAGAGGTCGGAATCCGGGGCCGCTCCGGCGCGTGAATCCGTGGTGCGGGGCCGGGCGGGGACGGAGTGCTTGGCGGGGTTGTAGCGCAGGCCCCAGGAGCGGACGGCGGCGTTGAGGGCATTGCGCAGGGTGGAGACGATCCGGTAGACGGTGACCTTGCCGCGCTTGGCCTTGCGCTGGGTGGCGATCCAGCGCTCGATGTGCTTCGGTCCCAGGTCGAGGAGCCGGAGGCGGCCGAATGCCGGGCGAGGTCGCGCTCGACGCACGCCGCATAGCCGGCGTACGTGTTCGGTGCGAGGTGCGGCTGTCGCGTGGCCAGCCACTCCCGCAGGAAACTTGCCACCGTCGTGCGGCGGTCCTCGTAGACCCCGCGCAACTCACCGTCCAGCACCGCCGCCATCTCCCGCGCCGCCTTGGCACGGCTGCCGAAGCCGCCACGGCGACGGACCCTGCGTCGGCCCGCCTCCTTCGCGAGATCGACGGCGTACGTCCACGTCCCGTGCTTCAGGTCCCCGGCCAGCCGCGGGCACCACGGCCCCAACTGCTTCTGCTTCCCGTCGCTACAACCGCACCGCCGGTAGACCCGACCCCGCTGCGCACGCTGTCCCATGAGCTTCCCCTTCTCTCGGACTGGTGGTCCCGGGACCAAGGCTCGCCGTCCCGTCTGGTGTGGCGAAAGAGCATGCGAGGCGGGGCGCGAAGCGCGAAGGTGCTGGTCAGGGAGGGACACGCTCAAGACGACACGCCGTATCGAAGATCAGGTTCTGTGGTCGGCGGGTAGGGGCTGCTGATCCGCCCAAAACTGGCCGTTGCGGCTCAAATGTCAAGACACGAGAGCGGTAGCGGAGAAGTGGTCAGACCCCCTTGTCGGCGCATGCTTTCATGGCGCATACAAACAACCTCCGGTTTGAGATCCGGAGAGTCCATGCGCGCCATCCGTGCCGTTCTCACCATCCTGCTGCCAACCGTCGCATTGGCGGGCCTCACCGCAACGCCCACCTACGCCGCCGACAAGAAGGAATACGACTGCCTCGGTGTGGCTGCGGCCCCCGACTCGTCGACGGCTGGGTCGAGTGGTACGCCGACCTGACCTGCGACGGCGACGACTGGATGCCGAAGTATGTGGAGGCATCGCTGGAAAAAGCCACCAAGGACGCGCACCAGCAGAAGTACTCGGTCGGCGTGGAACTGCCTTGCGCCTGACCGGCTGATCTGACGGAGCGGCCTCCGGCCGCTCCGCCTGCACGTGGCCTGCGTTCGCACAATGACCGAAAGCAGCCCCACCCTGATCGTTCTCCGAAGGCCGGAAACGCTCCTGAGCGACGCCGATACGCGCCTCTCCCATGGCGGCATCCTCACTACGCCCTCGGGTCTACTCACCATCCTGGTGCTTGAGCATCCAGGGCCTCCACCACCGGACGGGGACACTCCTCCCTGGACGGTTTACCTTGCGAGGCCAGGTCACCGTCACGCGACGCTCGCCCTGCCCGACAGCTTCAGCGTCGCAGGGAGCGGGGTGCAGTTCACAGTCTTCAACTTTGGGCCGGTGCCCGACCCTGGGGACCTGTGGATGGTGATTCACCACCCGCAGTTGCCGCACTCGGTGAGCCTCGGCCTCGGGTCGGCACCGGCGCAGTCGGCGACCACGAGATGGCTTGCTGAGCCAGACGTGCTTGCCTCGCCCGGCTCACAGCCGGCCCAGGTCTGGCACACCGGATTGCTTCGTATCGGTGACCTTCTCTTCACGCACCTCGAAGCCAGCGCCGACGACCCAGGACTGGTCCCCGCGTTTATTGACGTGATGATTCCATGATGGTGTCATTGAATCGTGCTGTACTCGCTGCCTGAACTCGAAGATGCCGACCGGACTGTCCTCGCGGAGATTGAGGGCATGCGGGATCGGCTACGTCTGCATCTGCGCACGCCCCGACGATGGGAGGGGCAGTTGCGGCGCAACCTGACCGCGCGGGCGATCGCCGGGTCGAACACGATCGAGGGCTACGCGGCGAGCGTGTCGGATGTCGAGGACATCATGGTCGGTGAGGCCCCGATCGAGGCGAGCGACACCGTCGCGGTCGAGATCGAGGGCTATCGGCAGGCGATGACCTACATCCAGCGCCTGGCCGAGGCCGGTGAGGACTTCGCGTACAGCAAGGGGCTGCTCAACGCGCTGCAGTTCATGATGCAGGGCCACCACCTGGCCAAGCGCCCCGGCTGGTGGCGCACCGGTCCGGTGTACGTCACGTCGGCCGAGGATCCCACCATCGCGGCCTACACCGCGCCGGATGCCGACCTGGTGCCGGTGCTCACCGGTGAGCTGGTGGATTGGCTGAACGAGGGTGACCTCGATGCGCCCGGACTGGTACGGGCGTCGATGGCCCACCTCAACCTGGTCGCGATCCACCCGTGGTCGGACGGCAACGGGCGGATGTCCCGTGCCCTGCACACCCTGGTCCTCGCGAGGGAAGGGATCATGGCGCCGGAGTTCTCCAGCATCGAGGAGTGGCTCGGCCGGGCCCGCAACACCTACCGCTACTACGACGTACTCGGTGAGGTCGGCGGCCCCGTCTGGACCCCCGGGCGGGACACCCTCCGGTGGGTCCGGTTCTGCCTGCGTGCCCACCACCAGCAAGCCCAGAGTGTCGAGCGGCAGGTGAACAGTACCCGCGAGGTCTGGACCGCCCTCGACGAGGCTATCGAGCAGCGTGGCTGGCCCGACCGCATGCTCTACGCCCTTTACCCCGCGGCCATGGGCAACCGCCTGCGCCGGGCCACGTACCAGGCCGACGCCGAACTGAGTGAGCAGCAGGCCCAGCGTGACATTCGCGAGCTCGTCCGTGCCGGCTGGCTCGCGGCGAAGGGCGAGGCCCAGGGCCGCTACTACCTTGCAGGCCCAGACCTTCCCGAGGAGATCACACGCGGGGTCCGTGAGCCTCGGCCGCTGCGCGACCCCTACGCCTGACGCGGCAAGCGCGGAGAAGACGGATCCTCACCAGCGCCGGCCGCGGGTCCTTCCGTTGCTGGGCCGGTAGGCGTCCTTCACGATCTGAGCAAGGTCGTCCTCGCTGAACATGCGGTGGCTGCCGATCTCCCGGTACGGCACCCGGCCGGCGGCCGACTCGGAGCGCAGCCAGGCCACGCCCACGCCCAGGCGCTTCGCGGCCTCCGTGATCGAGTACAGCAGGGGTCCGCCGCTCTTGGCTTTGTCGTTGGCCGGGGGAGCCTTGGGCTTGTTCCTGGACTCGGGCAGCCCGGTGGGCAGGTCGAGCGCCGCAGCCTCCGCGGCCGCGAGGAGTACGCCGAGTCCGCGCAGGCGGGCCCCGTCACCGACTCCGTCGTTGGGCCCTGGCAAGCCCAGGGCGCGCCGAGCCTGCGTAGCCGGATCCTCGGAGGGCAGGAGCAGGGAAGCGAGCCGGTAGTCCTCTTCGGTCATCGGGGCCTTGGCCTCGAAGGCGCGGAAGAGCCGCAGACGTTCGCTCTGCAGCGCGCGCTTGTCCAGACTCCGGATGCTCTCGCGCAGCTCCTCCCAACTCGCGTGCGCCTGCACGGCCGCCAAAGCATAGGAGGCAACGTCCGCGCCAGGGTTGGCCTTCACTCGTCGGTGCTGGTAGCAGACCTCCATCCCGGCCTCGACCGGGACCTTGCAGGGGAAGCCGTAGAACGAAGCGACCGGCTCGGGACAGCGCGGCCTGTCACGGGCCAGCGAACGGTCCGTTCCCGCTCGGATCTGCCGGATCTGCTCCGCGGCGTTCTTCAGCGCCGGCTTGGGGACACCCCATGCCTTCGCGGCATCCAAGGGACTGAGGTGATCCAGCGCGCGCATGCGCTCCATCGGGGTTCCTGCGCCGTCCATAGGGCCTCCTGCGTAGTTGTCAACGGCCTCATCGTCACTGCCTCGTGGCGTCTGCGTTCGGAGTCGGCTGATCTCGACCGACATATATCCAAGCGTGGTCACACCTGCTCCGTTTCGGTTCGTTCTCCGGCGAGGACTGCCCGCGTCCGGTACGTCGACGCAGGCAGATGAGTGCTTCTGGCGGCACGCCGTTCCGAGCGAACACGTTCCGTGGTCAGCAGGAGGAGTCCCCCGCTCCGCACTCGGCGGACCGGGCCAGCCAGCGGGGTCGTAGGCGCGACCGCCAGGTGCGGAAGTCGAGCGAATTCCGAAGGGGCGTCGGATATTCGCTGGAGTTCGCGGGCCTGGGGATGGCCTGATGCGGCGTGGGTGACCTGCGCGCAGGCTTGGGTCGAGTCGTTCGGAAACGTCAACATCCGTGCTTCTTAACTGCGGCTTCCGCTGCTGACCGAGGTCACTACCGCCTCGGGGCCGGAGGACAGGTCGAGCCCCTCCGGCCCGCAAGGCGGCCAAACGTCTGCGACCGTGTGGCAGTGGGCCGCTCCGACGCACCTGCTCAAGAGCCGGTGGGCGCCACCGCGGCTCCGCCGCCAGTGGCATGTCATCGTCGCCACGGGGGAGTTCTTGGAGCTGGCCTGATTGGGCCCGGTCGAGGGCTCGGGCGAGGGCGTTGACGGCCTGGTCGGCGGAGTCCTTGAGGAGGTGACCGTAGAGGTTGATGGTGGTGGCGAGGGTGGTGTGGCGGGTCTTGGAGACGATCGCGATGTGCTTTCGGCGATCATGATGCTGGCGGCGGTGTGCCGCAGGTCGTGGGTGCGCCGTGAGGCGCTGTGGTTCGAGTGGAGGTGAGAGACCTTCACCGCTGATCCTGTCGCAGCAGGACGGTGGAGCTGGGGGC
>NZ_JBITZP010000060.1:0-34521 GCF_044546945.1 Kitasatospora sp. NPDC053057
TTCCGAACCCGGAAGCTAAGCCTCACAGCGCCGATGGTACTGCAGGGGGGACCCTGTGGGAGAGTAGGACGCCGCCGAACAATCATTCAGAAAAGGCCTCACCCGGTTTCCGGGTGGGGCCTTTTCGCGTTTTCTCGCGTTTGCGTTTTCTCGCTTCGCGTTTTCTCGCGCCGATGAGCAGCGCGAGGCCCCCGACCCGTGACCCAGGTCACAGCAGATGCAGAACCTGCGCGCCGATTCCGGCGTCTGGCTGGTGTGAGATCACGCAGGAGAGCACTGGACGAGTTGGACGAGGAGCGCCTCCTCCGGCTGGTGGCCAGAGGTGACCGCGGGGCGTTCGACGAGTTGTACCGCCGCACGTCGCCGTGGCTGGCGGTGCGGTTGCGCCGCCGCTGTGCCGACGAGCAGATCGTCGCCGAGGTCATGCAGGAGACCTATTTGGCGGTGTGGCGCGCGGCCGGTGCGTTTGCCGGGAGCGCGGTCGGCGGGACGGCCGTCGGATGGCTGTGGACGATCGCGGCGCGCCGCCTGGTCGACGCGTTCCGGCGTCGGGCCCACCACGCCGAGCCGCCGGTCGCCGCCGCCGAGCGGGCCGTCGTGCCCGCGGCGGAGGATGAGGCGCTCGCCGGGACGGTCGGCGGCGAGGTCGGCGACGCGCTGCGGCGACTGGCGCCGGAGCTTCGAGACGTACTGCAGGCCATGGTGCTTGACGGGCTTTCCGTCCGGGAGACGGCCGTTCTGCTCAGACTGCCCGAAGGCACGGTCAAGACCCGTGCCCGGCGGGCCCGGATCGCGATGCGGGAGGCGCTGGCATGACCGGGGAACACGCGTCGAGGCGGTTGATCGACGACTACGCGCGCGGTGACGTGACGATGGCCGCGGACACGGTGTGGGCGCTGGAAGCCCATCTTGAGACGTGTGCACCGTGCCGGAGCCGACTGGCGGCTTCCGTGGCCACCGAGGCGCCCGATGTCGCCGCTCTCCTCGACACGGTCCGGGCCGGCCTGGAGCCGCAGTTGGACACGGCGGTCAGGGCGGCCTCGCGGTGGTACCGCCCAAGGGGGTGGTCGACCTGGCTGACGCCGGCCATGGGCCCGTGGCTGGCCATGACCGTCGCCGTCACCCTGCTGGCGCTGCTGCTGGGCGCGGTCGCACCGACGGCGGTCCTCGGCAACGCCTCGCCCGTGGTGCTGGTCGCGCCCGTGCTGCCGCTGTTCGGTGTCGCGGCGGCGTGGTCGCGCGGCCTGGACCCGGCGTACGAACTGACGGCCTCGACCGCCCGGGCCGGCCTGCCGGTGCTCCTGCGGCGCACCGCAGCGGTGCTCGCCGTGGTCCTGCCCGGGCTCCTGCTGGCGGGTTGGCTGACCGGGAGCATGATGGCCGCGCAGTGGCTGCTGCCCTCGCTGGCCTTCACCGCCACCGCCCTGGCGCTGGGCAGCGTGGTCGGCGTGACCCGCGCCGCCGTCGGGCTGGTGATCGCCTGGGGCGTGGCCGTCGTGGTGCCCGCGGAGGTCACCGGACGCGTCCCCCTCGCCCTGCAGTTCCTCCTGCAGCCGGACCGGCTGCCCGGGTGGGGGCTGCTGCTCGTGCTCGGAGCCGCCGCCGTGTTCGCCCGCAGGAATGCGTACTCGATGCCGTGAAACCAGTCGTGAAACCAGCCGTGAAACGAGCTGTGAAACCAGCTGTGAAACCGCCTGTGAAAGACCATCGACCCCTCGAAAGGAACCACCGCATGGCGCCCACGACGAGCGCGGCCGACACCGCGCCGAAGACCTACGCCTGGGAGATCCGGGCCAGCGGCCTGAGAGTACGGGTCGGACGGAAGAAACTGGCCGTCGACGGGCTCGACCTTTCCCTCGGCATCGGCACCCACGGCCTCCTGGGGCCCAACGGAGCGGGCAAGACCACCCTGATCCGGGCGCTGGCGACGGTGCTGCGTCCGGCCGGGGGCGAACTGGAGCTGCTCGGCACCGCCGTGGGTGGGCTGGGCGGCGACCACCGGGCGCTGCGCCGCCGGATCGGCTACCTGCCGCAGGACTTCGGCTACTACAAGCGCTTCACGGTGCGTGAGTTCGTCGAGTACATGGCCTGGCTGAAGGAGGTGCCGAAGGCGGCCGTGCCCGGGGCCGTCCAGCGGGCCGTGGAACGGGTGGGCCTGGCGGACCGCGCCGACCACCGGATGAAGACCCTGTCCGGCGGCATGGTGCGACGGGCCGGCATCGCCCAGGCGATCGTCAACGACCCCGCGGTGCTGCTGCTGGACGAGCCGACGGCGGGCCTGGACCCGGCGCAGCGGCTGCGGTTCCGCGAGCTGCTGCAGGAACTGGGCCGCGACACCTGCGTGGTGGTCTCCACCCATCTGGTCGAGGACGTCGCGGCGGCCTGCTCCGACGTGGTGCTCTTCGCCGACGGGCGGCTGGTCTTCCAGGGCACTCCGGACGACCTGGCCGCGGCGGGTGGCCCCGAGCACCCGGGCGACAGCCCGCTGGAGCGTGGCTACTCGGCTCTGCTGCGCGACTCCGGCCGGCCGGGAGGCAACTGGTGAACGGGCGTGTGCTGCGCATCGAGCTGAGGCGGTCCGTCGCGCCGTGGGCGGGCGTGCTCGTCCTGGCCGGCAGCCTGGCGGTCCTCTGCCTGATCGACGGGATCTGGTGGAAGGGCACGGCGGGCTGGACGGCCCAGTGGACTTCGATGGCCATGTGGACCCGGTACCTGCTGGCCGTCTGGTGGCCGCTCGTGGTCGGCATGGCGGCGGTGTACGGGCTGCGCGACCCCCGCTCGCGGACGGCCGAGCTGCTGGTGACCACACCGCTGCCGGCCTGGCGCCGCGCGGCGGTGCCGGCCGGTGCGCTGGCGCTCGCGCTGGCGGCGGGCTTCGGCCTGCTGGTCGCGGTGGGAGGGGTCCAGGTGGCCCTCGGCCGGACCACCTACACGCCCCTCGGCTGGCTGCCGATCTCGCTGGTGGCGGTGCTGGCCCTGGTCGCCGGGGCCGTGTTCGGCATGGGCGTCGCGCGGACCCTGCCCTCGGTGCTCACCCCGCCGGCCCTGGTGATGCTCTTCCTCCTGCTGACGGACCTCCTCGGGCAGCAGAACAGTGACGGGGCGCTGCCGTCGAGCGTCGCGCCGAACCGGCTCGCCCTGCTGTCCCCGGCGACACCGGAGCCGCGGGAGTGGCTGCTGACCCTTTCCGGCTCCGTGCACCTCGGCCAGACGCTCTGGCTGCTCGGCATGACGGCCACCGGCTTCGCCCTGCTGTCGGCGGTGACTCGCCGGGGCCGGTTGCTCGCGGTGATCCCAGTCCTGTCCGGCGCGGCCCTGGCCCTGCTGGTCCTCCCGTCCGCCCCGCGCGACACCTACGTCGTCGACCGGGCCGCCGCGGCCCTGGTCTGCGACGGACCGGTGTGCGTGACGCGGGCGAACCGCGCACGCCTGCCCGAGCTCGCCCTGCGCGGCAAGGAGGCGTTGCGGGTGCTGCACGACGTCCTGGGCGACAAGGCACCGAACGCGGTGCGGGAGGACACCACGCTGCGCGCGCTCGGCGACGAACGCGATCTCTCCGGGGACGTGGTGCTGGTCGACTTCAACGAACGGATGCTCATCGACGCGACGGGGGAGGCACTGACCCGCGCGCTGATCGCCCAGGGGCTGGCACCGAACTGCTATGGGAACAGCGACCGGGAGGGTGGGGGGAGCGGCGACGTCGCCGCCCAGAGCATCGCCGCGAGCTGGGCCCTCCATGACTCCGCGCTCCGGCCGATGGAGGAGAGGGGCAGCGACTCGTACTCGCTCAAGATCTGGGCGGACGCCGACGCCGCCTGGGAGAAGCTGATGACGCTGACACCGGCCGAGCAGCACTCGCGGATCGCCGGGCTGCGCGCCGCCGCCCTGTCCTGCGAGGGGCACTACCCGCTTCGGGCGCTGGCGGGGGAGGAGTCGCGATGAGGTGGCTGGTTCTCTACGCCCGTTCACGGCAGGTGCCCGCGTCGGCCGCCGCGGTCGTGCTCGTCACACTGACGGTGTGGGCCCTCAACCGCCCGGGCCCGGTGGACTTGGGGATGGCGGTGCTGGTGCTCACCGCGAACGTGGCGGCCGGCTCGGTCGGGCTCGGCGGACGGGACGTCACGTTGGAGCGGACGGCCGCGATCCGCTGGGTGCCCCGCCGGGCGGCGCACGTGCTGCTGATCGGCGCCTTCGCCGGTGCGGCGCTGCTGACCGTCCGGGCGGCGGGTGCGGAGCTCGCCCCCGCCGAGGTCGTCCTCCGGGACAGCGCGGGCCTGGTCGGGCTGGCCGCGCTCGGCGCGGCACTGTGCGGGGCGCAGTTCGCCTGGACCCTGCCGACCGGCTGGATCGCCGTCACGCTCCTCATCCCGATACCGCGCGGTACGGCGGGAGAGGTGCTGAGCTGGATGCTCTTTCCGGCCGGCACGGCGGTGTCCGACGCGATGGCGTGGGGCCTGTTGGCGATCGGCACCGGGGTGTACGCCACGGCGGGACCGAGAAGGTAGCGAGCACCGGACGGCCGGGTCGGTTCGCCGGTCCCGCTGGTGCCTGCGCACGAGGTCGGGTTCCTTCCTCCTTGTGGCGATTCGGTGCGTATAGGGCCCCGGCGGCGCCTTTGGCGCGGGAACAGCGCAAAGCTACTTCTGTACTGAGCGGGCGTCAGCAGTGCGTCGGGGCAGACATCGGCGTCTGCGGGGGCAGTCCGCTTGCCCCGGGAGGGCCCGTCGGACTTCCCCGGAAGGGCAGCTGGGCGGTGCGGGTGCGGTTCGGGCGGGTTGTAGGTTGGTGCGCGAACCGGTCATGGTGTCCAGCGGGTGTTGACATGGTCACGGGGCGTGAGAGGAGATACGGAAGGGGGAGATCGCGGAGACGAGCGGGTCGGGTCCGACGGAAGGGGCCCGTTGACATCGTCGGGGCGGCCGGTGCACCTTTCCGGTCCGGTTGCCGGGGGAGGGGAGGAACGCCTTGTGCACCGGTTCAGTTTCCCTGCCTGATGTCGCTCAATGCCCCGCTGACGTTGAGGAGTTCGTGGCAGGTGGCCGCCTGCTTGCCCGAGGCCGGAGTGCCCGGTGACTCGCAGGTCACGGTCGCCGTCACTGCCTGGTCCTCGGGGACCTGGATGGGAGTCACCCAGTGGTAGTCCTGGTTGCGGAAGGTCTCCAAGGCGATGGTGGTGATCGTCTGCTTGCCGGCCGTGATGGTCAACAGCCCCTGGTCGCCCTGGAAGTTGGCGACCACGATGTCCGTGATGTCGAACACCTTGCCGTGCGGGACCTGGTAACTGCCGGTGGACGAGGCGCTGTTCGCGGTCTGCACGTCGACGGTGGCGGAGCTCTGCCGTCCGGTTCCGGGCTCCGCCAGGCCCGGACCGGTGGCGCGCCCGCCGGAGCTCGGCTGGCCGGCACCCGGCTTGCCCTGGCCGCCGGGGTTGCCGCCGGGGTTGCCGCCGGGAGCCGTGGATGCGCCGCCGGGTGCGGCGGCGCTCGGAGCCGGGGTGGCGCTCTGTTGGGCGACGGCCTGCTCGGCGGCCTGCTTCGCGGAGCTGCGCACCGCCGGGCGGACCAGGGCGAACCAGGCCAGCAGCAGCGCGAGCAGCGCCGCGAGGAGGGCGAGCAGCCACTTGGGGAAGATCGGCAGTTGGATGAACTCGCCGTCGAGCACCGGCCGTTGAACGACCGCGAGGGCTTCGGCCGGGGCGGGCCCGCCCTTGCCATCGGAACCCTTGCTCTCCGTGCTCCCGGCGGCCGCAGTCTCGCCGTTGGTGTCCTTGGCGGTGGCCGCCTGCTCCGGGCCCACCGTGACCTCGAACGGCCAGGAGGCCGGTTTGCCGAACCAGATCAGCTTGCGGGCACGCGCCTGCAGCCGCAGCTCGCCGGACTCGCCGGGTTCGAGGCGCAGCCGTTCCGGGGTCACCCGGAACCGCAGCTCCTCGCCGGCCTGCCCGGGCGTGAGGACCACGGTGCCGGGGGCGTTGCCGAGATTGCGCACCGACGCCCGGTAGCGGCCGCGCAGCCAGCCGCGGCGGCGCCGGGGCGCGAGGGCGGCCTGCAGCTCGTGGAACGGCGTCACGGTGACGGTGGTCTCCGGAACCGTCACCAGCTCGGGGTGCTCGGTCGGCAGGACCCGGATGCCGAGCGGGAACTCACCGGCCCGGGCGGCGGGCGAACGGGGTGGAGCGAGGCGTACCGTCACCGTCTCGGACGTCCCCGGGTAGAGCGAGACCCGGGCCGGCTCGACCGTCGTCCACGCGGCGCAGTCGCCGACCACCTCCAGCGTGTACGCCTCCACGATGTCGAGGTCGTTGCGCACCGTCAGCGTCGTGGTGGCCACGCCACCGGGCGCCACCGTCAGCGCGGGCAGGCCGAGTTCGGCGGATGTGGTCATGGCGTGACGGTAGGACCGGCGGACCGTCCGCGGAGAGGGCCGTACGGGCAAGCCGTGGGCACACCCCTTGCCCGTGCGGACCGACCGACCCTGCCCGGCACTGCCGCAGGTCCCCTGGAGAATGGAGAGCTCGATGACGTCGACCGAAACACCCCGTGGCGAAGCTGTCACCACCCACCGGAGCCCGATGGCGCAACGTTCCGGCAGCACCCGGCCGGCCGCCCCGCGCGTCCCGGTCCAGGCGCGCAGGCCGGGCCAGATACCCGTGGCGGTGTACGCCGAGGACCTCATCCTGCAGACCGGCGTGGTCCAACAGCTGCGCCAGCGGCCCGAGGTGGAACTGCTGAGCGAGAGCGAGGCGGGCCGGGCGGAGGTCTCCCTGCTGGTAGTCGACGCCCTGACCGAGGCGGTGGCCGAGCACCTGCGCAAGTTGCGGCTCGCCACCTCGGGCCGGATCGGCCTGGTGGTGGGGCAGTTCGAGGCCGGCGGGCTGCAGACGATCGTCGAGTGCGGGGTCGCCGCCGTGCTGCGCCGCTCGGAGGCCGACCAGGACCGGCTGGTGCACCTCATCACCGCCCTGGCCAACGGCGAGGGCGTGATGCCGGGGGACCTGCTCGGTGAACTGCTCGACCGGATCGGGATGCTCCAGCGGACCATGCTCGACGGGCGGGGCCTGACCCTGTCGACCCTGACGGCCCGGGAGGCGGAGATGCTCCGGCTCGTCGCCGAGGGCTTCGACACGAGTGAGATCGCCGCCAAGACCTCGTACTCCGAGCGCACCGTCAAGAACGTGCTGCACGAGATCATCACGCGGCTGGGGCTGCGCAACCGGGCGCACGCGGTGGGGTACGCCATGCGGCGCGGGCTGATCTGAGACGGACGGCCGGCCGCAGGGCCCGCGCAGGAACGTGGCGGCCTGCCCTTTGGGGCACCGGTCGTTACCCCCGGCTCGGGTGCCTGGGCCCTGTTCCCGGGCACCCGAGCCGGTGAGACTGCCGGGAGACCGCCCCTGCCACCCTGTGAGGTCGCGCGTGACCGCCGCCACCGGCACTCCCCGCTCCATCCGGCGGCCGGCCCGGGCCGCCGTCGCGGTGCTGCTCGCGCTGGCAGCGGCCGTGCTGACCCTGGGCTCCGCCCCCGGCGGCCAGGGCGGCCCGGCCGCCGCCGCCGAGGACCCGGCCGGCGGGCGGATCGTCTACGCCGGCACGAACCACCGCGGCCTCGGCCGGGTGACCGGCGCGGACACCAGTGCCCCGCTGTTCGGGCCCGGCCCGGTCCACTTCGACCAGGACCCCTCGGCCCGCGGCGACGAACTGGTCTTCACCAGCCTGCGGGACGGCCCGCTGCCCCAGGTGTACCTGCGCGACGCCGCCGGTTCGCTGCGCCGCCTCACCACCGGCATGGACACCGCCCACCCCGCGCTCGCCCCGGACGGCAAGGGCGTCGTCTTCGAGGCCCTGGAACCCAGGAAGGACGGCACCTCCCAGCACGTCCTGTGGGCGGTCGACCGGGACGGCACCGGACTGCGCCGACTCACCGACGGCACCGCCGACGAGACCCACCCGACCGTCTCGCCCGACGGCCGGTGGGTCGCCTACGCCTGCACCGGCGAGCCGGGGCACATCCAGATCTACCTGCGGCCGTTCACCGGCGGCGCGCCCGTCAAGGTCACCAACGTGACCAACGGGGACGCCGTCGACCCGACCTGGAACCCGCAGAACGACGACGCGCACCGCAACCAGATCGTCTACACCTGGGACCAGGGCGACAAGGGCCGCACCCTGATGCTCACCTCGCCGACCGGCGGCGACAAGGCGTTCTTCCCCGGCACCGGCTCCACCTGGAAGACCGGCTCCGCCTCTTGGATGGCCGACGGCAGCGGAGTGCTCTTCCTCAGCGCCGACCGGCTCACCCCCAAGGCGCAACTCCAGCAGGCCGACCCGCCGCAGCCACCGGTGGTGAACCTCTACCGTGCGCCGACCTGCGACTGCACCGACCCCCAACTCCTCTACAGCAGCAACCGGTTGATCGCCACACCGACCTGGCTCGGCCCCCAGAACGGGGGCGGGCCGGTGGTGGAGCAGACCAGCGCCTCCGCCGCCAACGTCGCCGACCTCCAGGACATCCGCCCCGACGGCGCCGACCCGCGCGACCTCGGCGTCGCCGTGCTCACGGAGGACCCGGCCGCCGACACCAACACCAACCCCGACCCGGCCGCCGACCCGCTCTTCCACCCCCGCCCCGGTTACGACCCCTGGTACGAGCGGCAGGCTTACACCCCCGACGGCCGACAGATCGTGGTCACCCGCTACGAGGACTCGCCCACCGGCCGGATCCAACGGATCTGGCTGGCCGACGCCGACGGCTCCAACCCGCACCCGATGAACCTCGCCGGGCGCGGCCCGACCGACCGGGACACCGACCCCTCGCTCTCCCCGGACGGCAAGCTGATCGTGTTCAGCCGCAGCACCCCGGGCAGCGGGCAGGAACCAGCCCGCCCGGGCCGGATCGTGATCGCCCAGGTGTCCACGGGCGCGATCGTCGGCACCGTCCAGCCCCCGGCCGACCAGCCCGGGGCCGCGGACGGCGAGCCCTTCTGGTCCCCCGACGGCAAGCTCATCGCCTTCGCCCGGACCGCCGTGATCAACGGCAACCCCGGCAACAAGCACATCTGGACCGTGCCCGCCGACGACCTCACCCGGCAGAACGACCTGAGCCGCACGGCCTGTCCGGGCAGTTGCAACGTCATCGACGACAGCCCCGCCTTCGCGCCCGACGGCCGTCGGATCGCCTTCAACCGCAAAGCCGGTGACGGCGGGAACAACCGGCAGGACGGCGTCGTGGTCACCACCCCGACCGGCCAGGACTGCACGGTGGTCCTGCCCGCCGGGCTCGGCGCCGGCGCCTGCACCCGGCCCCTGCCCGACCGCTCCACCGGCCCCTTCCAACCCCGCGACGTCGCCTGGACGGCCAACGGCGGGCAGCTGGTGCTCACCTCCCGGCGCGCCGCGCCGCCGAACGCACCCGAGGGGCTCAAGATCTACGACTTCGCCACCGCCAAGCTCACCGCGCTCGACTGGCGGCTGCCGGGACGCCAGAAGGAGCCGGCCGTCCAGCAGTCCGTCCACCTGACGCTGAGCGCACCGCCCCGGACCCCGGCCGTCCCCGTCGACGGCGGCACCGACGTGACGATCATCGTCACCAACAAGGGCCCCGCGCCCTCGCCCGGCACCGTCCTCACGGCCTCGGTGCCGACCGGCGCCCGGCTCGGCGAGCTGACCAGCCCGGTCGGGCAGTGCGACGCGGCGGCGCTGCGCTGCGAGCTCGGCACCCTGGCGCCGGGGGCGCAGGTCCGGGTGACCGGCCGCCTGATCGGCACCCGGGCCGGCGACCAGCCGTTCGGCTGGAGCGTCACCGGGACGGTCGTCGACCCGAACCCGGAGAACGGCTCGGCCGAGACGATCCTGCCGGTGCTGGACGCGCCCACGCCCACTCCTACGCCGACGCCGACGCCTTCGCCGACCGCCTCGCCGAGTCCTAGCCCGAGCCCGACGCCCACCCCGACCACCTCGCCCACTCCCGTGCCGCCGCCCCCGGCACCCGCCCCCGCACCGCCGCCGCAGGCCGGCCCCGGCGTGGCGGTCGACGCCCAGCCGAACCCCGGCTACGTGGGCGGCCACGTGACCGTCAGCTACACCGTGCGCAACACCGGCCAGGCCCTGGCGACCGGGCTGCGCCTGACCCTCGGCCTGCCCGCCGGAGTGCCCACCGAGGCGCTGCCACCGGGCTGCCGGGACGGGAGCTGCCAACTCGCCGACCTGGCCCCCGGCGGCAGCCAGGTAGTCCGGGTGGTGCTGTCACCCGTCGCGGCCCTGGACACCACCATCACCGCGGAGCTGACCACCACCGGCACCGACGCCACCCCGGGCCCGCACCGGGCGAGCACCCCGCTGCGCATCCTGCAGCCCCGCATCGTCGCCGTGCCGCCGATCGGCAAGCCCGGCTTCGTGACCTCCGTCCGCGGCACGGACTTCCCGCCCGGCGCGCCCGTCCGCTTCACCTGGCAGCCCGGCATCACCGCCGCCGCGGCCCCCACCTACCCGAGGGCCGACGGGACCTTCGCGGGCCAGCTGCTGATCCTCCCCAAGGACGAGACCGGCCCGCGGACCATCACGGCCGACGGCCCGGGATTCTCGCCGGTCACCACCCCGTTCCTGGTGGTGGAGGGCAGCATCGGCCCGCCGGGGGAGGTGGAGCGGCGGTGATCCATGAGGTGGACGAGGCGCTGCGGCTGGTGCTCGCCGAGGCCGGGCTGCCGGAACGCGGGGTCGAGGTGGTGTTCGACGCGCCGACCCGGGATCTCGCGGCCCGGCGTACCGCGCCGACGGTCAGCGTGTTCCTCTACGGGATCCGCGAGGAGACGACCCGTCGGCAGGCCGGGGCCGTCGCCGAGCACGACGAGGACGGCGTGGTGGTCGGTCACCGGCCCGCGCCCCGCTGGTTCGAGCTGGGCTACCTGGTGACCGTCTGGACCAACCGCCCCCAGGACGAACACCGCCTGCTGGCCGAGGTGTTGCAGTGCCTGACCGCCGTGGACGCACTGCCCGCCCGGGTGCTCACCGGGTCGCTCGCCCGGCTCGGGCTGACCGTCGGGCTGGACATCGCCGGGCGCGACACCGGCCTGCCGTCGGTGTCCGATGTCTGGTCCGCGCTGGGCGGGGAGCTGCGGCCGTCGATCGACCTCAGGGTGCTCGCCCCGCTGGCCGGCGGGCTCAGCCCGGCCGGGCCGCCGGTCACCGAGGGGCTGGTGGTGCAGGCCCGGGACACCACCCGGGAGAGCGAGTCCGGAGGCCGCCAGCTGCGCTACCACGGCGCCGGGGACCCCGGGCCGGACGGCTTCGCCGCGCCCAGGGAGCGCGCACTGCCGCCGGGCCGCAGGACCCGGGGCGGGGCGCGATGAGCCTCGACCTCGGACAGGCGGTCAACGGCGCGCCGGCCGTCCGCGACCACCTGTGGGAACGGCTGCACCGGGTCGAGCAGCGGGTCCGGGCGGCGGTGCGCGAGCGCCGGGCCGACGACCCGGACCCGGACGACCCGTACCGGGGCCAGTACCTCGGCCCGGAGGCGGTGGAGCGGATCCTGGCGTCCTCCGCCGCGACGGGCTTCGCAGGCGCGGTGGACGGCGCGATGGACGGTGCGATGGACGACGCGGCGGACGGCGCGGCGGAGGGGTCGGCGTCCGCCCCGCCGCCCGGCTCCCGGCTGGCCGGGCTCGGCGCCGGCTTCGGCCTGCTCCCGGTGGACCTCGACCTGCTGCTGGTGGCCCTCGCCCCCGACCTCGACACCCGCTTCGAGCAGCTCTACGGCTACCTCAACGACGACCTGACCCGCCGCCGGGCCACCGTCGCGCTGGCCCTCGAACTGTGCGGACTGCCGGGGGCGGGCGCCGGGCGCTTCAGGTTCTCCGCCCGCGCCCCCCTGATCGCCGGAGGCCTGCTGGAGATCGCCGAGCCGGAGCGCCCGCTGCTCTCCCGCACCCTGCGCGTGCCGGACCGGGTGACGGCCCATCTGCTCGGCGACGACGAGCCGGACGACGCGCTCGCCGGGCTGGCCCGCCGCGCCGATCCGCACACCGGAGCCGACGCGCAACCCGTCGACCGGCTGAGCGCAGCCGTGGCCGCTGCCGCGGCGGCCGGCGGGCCGGTGTACCTGCTGGACCGGGGCGGGCAGGCCGGTCCGCTCGCGGTGGCCGCCCTCGCGGCCGACGGCCGGCCGCCCCTGGTCGTCGACGCCGCCGCGCTGGCCGCCGCCCACCCGTCGACGGCCACCGTGCGGGTGCTCGCCCGTGAGGCCCGGCTGGGCGGGGGCGGGGTGGTGCTCGGACCGCTGGACCGGCTCGAACTCGAACGGCCCGAGCGGGCGGCCCTGTTGCGCGAACTGTGCGCGCAGCTGGGGCCCGTCCCGCTGGTGGTGCACGGCCCGCAGGTGTGGGACCCGGCCTGGGCCCGGGAGAGCCCCGTGGTGGTGACCGTCCCCCCGCCGGACGCGCGCGACCGGGCCGGGCAGTGGGCCCGCGCGCTGGCCGCGGGCGGGGCGCCGCCGAGCCAGGAGCTGACGGAGGAACTGGCCGGGGCGGTGGCCGCGTACCGGCTGGACCGGGAGAAACTGGAGCGGGCCGCCGCGGTGGCGGCCCGGACGGCGGCCGCCGAGCGCCGCCCGGTGCGCGCCGAGGACCTGCGGGCCGCCGTACGGGCGCAGAACGCCGCAGGCCTGGCCCGGCTCGCCCGCCGGATCGAGCCCGCCGTCGGCTGGGCCGACCTGGTGCTGCCCGCCCCCACCGCCGGGCGGCTGCGCGAGCTCGTGCTGCGGGCCCGGCACCGCGACCGGGTGCTCGGGCAGTGGCGGATGCGGCCGGGCGGCGGGCGGGGCAACGGGGTGATCGCCCTGTTCGCGGGGGAGTCCGGTACCGGCAAGACGATGTCCGCCGAGGTGGTCGCCGCCGAGCTCGGCATGGAGCTGTACGTCGTCGACCTCTCCACCGTGGTGGACAAGTACATCGGCGAGACCGAGAAGAACCTGGACCGCGTCTTCACCGAGGCCGCCCAGGTCAACGCGGTTCTCCTGTTCGACGAGGCGGACGCGCTGTTCGGGAAGCGCTCGCAGGTCAAGGACGCCCACGACCGCCACGCCAACGTGGAGACGGCCTACCTGCTCCAGCGGATGGAGTCCTTCGACGGGATCGCGGTGCTGACCACCAACCTGCGCGCCAACCTCGACGAGGCCTTCACCCGGCGCCTGGACGTCATCGCCGAGTTCCCGCTGCCCGACCAGGCGCAGCGGCGGCTGCTGTGGGACCGCTGCCTGGGGCCGCGGCTGCCCCGCGCCGACGACCTCGACCTGGACTTCTGCGCCCGGCACTTCGAGCTCACCGGCGGCTCCATCCGGGCCTGCGCGGTCTCCGCGGCCTACCTGGCCGCCGGCACGGGTGCCCCGCTGGGCATGGCGCAGCTGGTCGCCGCGGTGGTCGGGGAGTACCGCAAGCTCGGGCGGCTGGTGCTGGAGAGCGAGTTCGGGCCGTGGCTGGGCGTCCTCGGGGACACCGGGCTCGGCTGACGGCGAGCCGGGTGCGCGCGGCGACGCCCGGGGCGGTCGGGCCCTCCGGGGCGTCTGTGAGGACCCGTCGGGCTGCCCGCCGGGGGCAACCGGTGCTGCCCCCGGTCGGGGACCTCGGGGCATGGTCCGGACGGCGCCCGGACCGCAGACTCGGGGGCGAGTGATCAGCGAGCGATCAGCGAACGATCCGCGATCGACCCGTGAATGACCGCGATCGACCGCGATCGACCCGCGAATGACCGGCGAACTGACTGGCCAGCCGAAGGAGCGCGTATGCCGTCGTACCTCACCCCGGGCGTGTACGTGGAGGAGGTCCAGTCCGGTGCCCGGCCGATCGAAGGGGTCGGCACCGCCGTCGCCGCCTTCGTCGGCTTCTCCGGATCCGGTCCCTTCCACGAGCCCACGCTGGTGACCAACTGGGACCAGTACGTCCAGCGGTTCGGCGGGTTCACCGAGGGCACCTACCTGGCGCACGCGGTGTACGGCTTCTTCGCCAACGGCGGCGGCTCCGCGTACGTCGTCCGGATCGGCGACCCGGCCCGACAGGCCCCCGGCGCCGCCCCGGCCCCCGCCGTCGCCGCGGCCCCGCCGGTCGCGGTCGCGGGCTTCCTGATCTCGGCCCTGCCCGGAGCGGGCGGCGAGGTGTCCGTCGAGATCGCCGACCCGGAGGGCGAGAACGTCCCCGAGGACCGGTTCCGGCTGCTGGTCCGCCGGGGCGCCGAGGTCGTGGAGAGCTACGACGTCTCGACCCGGAAGAACACCAAGGGGTACGTCGTCACCCAGCTGCGCGAGTCCAAGCTGATCGCGGTCGCCGAACAGCCCGGCACCGCGCCCAGCCGCCCCGAGCGGCAGACCCACGTGCTCGCCGCCGCCCCCGCCGTCGCGCCGGGGCCGGTCGCGGCCCCCGCCACCCGGCTCGACCCCGCCGAGTACGTCGGCGACGCCGCCGCCCGGACCGGCTTCTCGGGCCTGGAGGCGATCGACGAGATCACCATGGTCGCGGTGCCCGACCTGATGAGCGCCTACCAGCGCGGCGACCTCGACGACGAAGGCCTGCGCACCGTCCAGCTGGCCGTCATGTCGCACTGCGAGCAGATGGGCGACCGGATCGCCGTCCTCGACCCGCCGCCCGGCCTGAACGCCCAGCGGATGCGCACCTGGCGCAACGAGGAGGCGGGCTTCGACTCCCGCTACGCCGCCCTCTACTACCCGTGGATCAAGGTGTTCGACCCGGCCAGCGGCCGCAACGTGCTGGTCCCGCCGAGCGGGCACGTCGCCGGGGTGTGGGCGCGCAGCGACGCCGAACGCGGCGTGCACAAGGCGCCCGCCAACGAGGTCATCCGCGGCGCGGTCGACCTGGAGCTCCGGCTCAGCAAGGGCGAGCAGGACCTGCTGAACCCGATCGGCGTCAACTGCGTCCGGGCGTTCCCCGGGCGCGGCATCCGGATCTGGGGCGCGCGCACCCTCTCCTCCGACCCCGCGTGGCGCTACCTGAACGTGCGCCGGCTCTTCAACTACCTGGAGGAATCGATCCTCCTGGGGACCCAGTGGGTGGTCTTCGAACCCAACGACGACCGGCTGTGGTCCAGCATCCGCCGGAACATCACCGCCTTCCTCACCGAGGAGTGGCGGCGCGGGGCGCTGTTCGGCCAGACCGCGGCCGAGGCCTTCTACGTCAAGTGCGACCGCGACAACAACCCGCCGGAGTCCATCGACCTCGGCCAGGTGATCTGCGAGATCGGCGTCGCCCCGGTGAAGCCGGCCGAGTTCGTGGTGTTCCGGCTGGCCCAGTTCTCCGACAGCACGAGCCTCGTCAACGAGTGACCCGGCCCCGTCGGCACCCAACGCATCGGAAGGTGACAGCACGCCATGGCTGAAGGCGATCCGCTCTCCACACACATATTCGGCGTCCAACTCGGCGGCTACAACGTCGAGTCCGTCAAGGAGATCAGCAACCTGACGGTCGAGCAGGACGTCGTCGAGTACAAGCAGGTGACCCAAGAGGGCAAGCTGATCGTCCGCAAGCAGCCCGGCGCCCGGCTGCCCGGCGAGGTGACCATCACCCGCGGCCTGGACAAGAGCGGCGCGTTCACGGACTGGATCAAGGAGACCCTCAACAACGGGGCGATCAACACCGCGCGGCAGAACCTCACCATCGAGGTCAAGGACACCACCGGCGCCACCCTGCGGCGCATCCAGCTGACCAACGCCTGGGCAAGCCGCTGGGAGGGCCCCACGCTCAGCGCGGGCGAGTCCAGCGCCGCGACGGAGACCGTGACCATCGTGTTCGAGGAGATCAGCGTCGAATGAGGCGGAAGATCGGCCTGGACGAGCTGCTGGAACGGGCTCCGGCCCAGGGCCCGGAGCCGGGTACGGTCCCGGCCCCGGGCCGGCCGGGCGCCGCGCCGCAGCCCGGACCGGCTACGCCCCGGGGGCGGGCGCCGCACACCGAGTTCGAGTTCGAACTGCCCCTGGGCTACGTCGACGACGAGGGCACCGTGCACCGCCAGGGCACCATGCGACTGGCCACCGCCCGGGACGAGCTGATGCCGCAGATCGACCTGCGGGTCAAGGAGAACCCGGCCTACCTCAGCGTGGTGCTGCTCAGCCACGTCATCACCAGGCTGGGCGACGTCACCGACGTGCACGCCGGGATCGTCGAGCGGATGTACGCCACCGACGTCGCGTTCCTCCAGGACCTCTACCAGCGGATCAACAGCGAAGGCCACACGCGCGCCGCCGTGACCTGCCCGCACTGCGACGGCGCCTTCGAGGTCGACCTCGCCGGTGGGCGCCTGGGGGAATCGTGACGTACGCGCCTGCTCGGCTGTACGAGGAGATCGCGTACATCGCCTACCACTTCCACTGGCCGCGCGAGGACCTCCTCGACCTGACCCACCGTGAACGCGGACAGTGGGTGCGCGAGATCGCGCGCATCAACTCCCGTGTCAACGAGGGAGGGTGAGCGGGGTGGGGGTGCGGGACTGGATCGCGCGGCGGCGTCGGGACGGTGGTGCCGGTTCCGGCGGTGCCGGTTCTGACAGGGCGCAGTCGTCCGGCGGGACCGGCGGTGCGGGCGAATCCGCGCCTCCGGCGGCCCGGCGGCGGCCGGCGGTCGGGGACGGGGGATGGCGTGCGGTGACGCCGCTCGTCCCGACCCTGACCGGGGCGGGGAACGGGGTCAGCGACGGCCTGAAGTTCCGCTCCCGGCTCGCCTCCTGGCAGGACCCCTCGCTGTGCGGTCCGCTCGGCCATGCGGTGCTGCCGTCCGCGCCGGTGGGCATCCTGCGGGCGGTGGCGGCGCCGGGTCGTCCGGCTGCGGTCGTCGGGGGTGGGGACGAGCTGGTCCTCCCGGTCGGCGTGGGCGAAGCGGCGGGTCCGGAAGGGGCGGGCGCGGAAGGGGTGGGGGAGCGGCGGCAGGTGCTGCCGGTCCAACGGGCCGACCGGGTACGGCGGCTGCCCGTGCGCTTGGCGCCGCGTGCGGCGCGGGCGGGCGGGGGCGTACGGCAGGCCGGGGTGGAGAGCGGTGCGGCGGCACCCGGTGCTGCGGTGCGAGGCCCGGCGCAGCCTGAGCCGTTGACGTCCGATGCGCCGAGGCCCGCTGCCTCGAAGTCTGGTGCGCAGGTGCCTGCTGCGCCGAGGCCCGCTGCCTCGAAGTCTGGTGCGCAGGTGCCTGCTGCGCCGGTGCCTGCTGCGCCGAAGTCTGGTGCGCAGGTGCCCGGTTCGCCGGCGCCTGCCGCGCCGGGGTCTGCCGCGCCGGTTCCTGCCGCGTCTGAGGCCGGTACGCGGGCGCCCGGAACTGCGGCGCCGGGTGTGATCGCGGAGTCCCCGCGTCGGAGAGGCGCGGTGGGCCGGGCCCAAAGTCATTCCGTGCGGCCCCGCTCCGTCAGCGGACCGCTGACCGTGGCGCGACGCCCAAAGTTGTTGCCCGTGCGCCCGGTGGCGGCCGTCCCGGGGCCGGGCAGGGCGAACGATCTCGGCGCCGAGCCGCCGAGGCCGGGCGCCGACTCATCGCCGCCGGTGGCCGCGACGGATGAACCGGCCGACAGGACAAGCCCGTTGGTGAGCGGCGAGGCCGCCGGTCCCGCGCGGGCCGGGTCGGTGGAAGGGGTGGTCCAGCGTGCCGCCGCGACGGGCGCTGAAGCAGCTACCCGTCCGGTCCTCGGCGCGCCATTGACCGCGTTGCCCGCGAGCGCCTCACCCTTGGCCGCCGCCGGTGCCGCCGATGCCCAGACCACGGAGCGCCTCCCGGATGCGCCGGCCATGCCCGTCGTCCGTGCTGCCGCGGAGTCCGCCGGTCCCGAAGCGAGTGGGCCCGACCGCCCATGGCAGCCGGCACCCCGCCCCGAGCGTGGGCCCGTCGGCGGCCTGCCTGTTCAGCGCACGTCCTCCGAGGCCGCCGGTACTGCCCCGGGTACCCCGCCGTCGCCTGCCCCGGCCCGCACGCGTGGGGGTCTGGGCGCGCCGCTCGATGCGCTGCCGCCGTCGGCGGCAGCGCCCGGCGGCACTGCTCCGATGCTCGGCGGACGCCGACCGGTCCGGCGTGTCATGAGCCCGACGGCGGGTGGCACAGCGGGCCGAAACGTCGGCGGCCCGGCGGAGCAGAGCGTGCCCCCGGTCGGCGAAGGGCCACGCGTACAGCGCGCCACCCGCCGCCCCGGCACCGGCTCGGTGGACTCGACTTCGGTGCCACCGGCGAGACATGGTGGGCCACCTACGGAGCAGACCGGCCCTGCCGCGCCGCAGACCACCAGCGGCTCGGGGCGGGAGGGTCGCCTGCCGGGGCCGATTGGAAACGCCGACGGCCCGATGGCCCCGGTGACGGTTCTCGCGCGCCCCGCCGTCGGCGGCCTGGGCGTGCAACGAGCAGTCGAACTCACCGGCGCGAGGCGCGGGTTGATCGGCGAGCGCCCGATCTCGGTCGCCCTCGCCGCGCCAGCGGCGCCCTTCGGGAGCAGCACCACCGCTCCCACGGGCTCCCGCACGGCGCCCTCGCCGCCGGTGGTCCCGGCAGTCTGGCCCAACGCGCTCGCGTCACGTACGGACGATGAACCGGCGGCGCCGCCGTCGCGGACCCCCGGCGGCGGAGGGGGCGGGACCGCCGCTGCGCCGCAGCGCGCGGGGTCACGCCGCTCGCCGGGCGTGGGGGCGAGGCGGACCAACGCCGGGCAGTCGACTCCGCCGGGGAGTTCGGCGCGGTTCGGCGGGCCGGGTGCCGCAGACGCGGCGGGCGGTTCCTCCGGCCCGGGGGTGGTACCTGGAGACGTGAGTGCTGTGCAACGCTCGCGTTCCCCCCGTGCAACCGAACGTGAAACCGGCCGGACGGCTGCCGATCGTCCTGCGGCGCAGGGGAGTTCGGCACCGCTCGGTACGTCGGGTGCCGCCGGGGTGGCGGGCCGCTCGTCCGGCCCGGGGGTGGTGCGTGGGGTCGTAGCCGCTGTGCAGCGCTCGCGTTCCCGGCGGGCGTCGGAGCGCGGGGGCGGCAGGATGGCTGTCGATCGCCCTGCGACGCAGGGGAGTTCGACCTCTCTCGATGCGCCGGGTGCGGCAGAGGCGGCGGACGGTCCGTCTGGTCGGGGCGCGCTGCGCGGGGTGGTGGCTGCGGTGCAACGCTCGCGTTCGCGGCGTGCGGCGGCTCATCGTCCGTCGGCGCACGGGAGTCCGGCGTCGGTCGACGCCTCCCCGGTCACGGCCCCACCGAGCGGCCGACCCCAATCTCCCCGTGCAGCGGTGCCGCCCACGCGGGTGGTCCGGCTCGCGCCCCCGTCGGTTCAGCGACTGCCGTCGCCGGAGCTGCGGTCGCCGGAGCTGCCGGCACGGCCTTCGCCGGTGGTGCCGCGAGCCCTGCCGCCCGGGCACGCCGAGAGCATCCCGCCCGCGCCCGTGGTGCGGCCCGCACCCCCGGCGGTCCAGTCGGTCCAGCGGCTGCCGACCGTGTCACGGTCGCTGCCGTCACCGCCGCCGCCGGCGGACCCTTCGCCCGTCGCGTCGCGACCCCTGCCGCCCGCGCGACCCGCCGGCGCCCCGCCCGCGCGCCCCGCCGGCACCCCGCCCGCGCTGCCCGCACCGCCCGCGCCCGGTACGGCGCGGTTGTTGCAGCGGGTGGCCGAGCAGGCGGGCCTGTCCGGGGTGCCGATGACCGCGGTCCCGGCGCGCCGGCCGAGCACCGTACAGGCCGCCCCGACGAACGCCGCCCCGACGAAGTCCTCACCGCCCGCCGAGCCCGCAGAGGCTCCCGGCGGTGCCGGGCCCGCCGACCTCGACGAGCTGGCCCGGCGCCTGGTGGAACCGGTCGGGCGGCTGCTGCGCACCGAGCTGCGCAGGGGCAGGGAGCGGGCCGGGAGACCGTACGACCTGCGCCGCTGAGCCCAGGACGACCGCATCGACCTGACCGGCAACAGCAAGCGGTAATCAGCAAACGGAAAACAGCAAGCGGCAAGCAGGAAAGGGGGACCGATGACCGACAACATCTTCGCGAGCAGCGTGTTCTTCAGCCTGACCATCGGCGGCAATGACCTGGGCGAGTTCACCACGTGCTCCGGCCTCGGCGCCCAGGTCGAGATCGAGCAGTACGCGGAGGGCGGCAACAACGGTTTCTCCTGGCAGCTGCCGGGCCGCATCACCTGGTCGAACATCACGCTGACCCGCGCGGTCACCGCGGACAGTGCCAAGATCGCGCGGTGGCTGGGCGAGATCGTCCGGAAGGTCGAGCCGAAGGACGGCGAGATCGTGGCGCTGCGGCCGGACCTGAGCCGGATCGTCGGCTGGCAGGTGCTGGGGATCGTTCCGGTGCGCTGGGAGGGACCGTCCTTCGATCCCGCCAACTCCCAGGCGGCGGTGGAGAGTCTGGAGATCGCCCACGCGGGCCTTCGCCCGTCCTGATCCCGGTTCGCACAGAACTCCGCCCCACCCACGTAAGGAGCAGCAGGATGTCCACGGCGGTCCCCGCGAGCGTCACCCGGGCCCAACTGACCATCATGGAGCCGCCGTCCACGGTCGGCGCCCAGCCCGGCGGCGCGATCGCGCGGCTTCCGCTGCAGTTCAACCCGGCGACCCTGGTGCTGCGCAAGACCACCGAGTGGCGGCGCACACCGTCGCGGATGGCGGGCCAGTCGGCGTTGCCGGAGTTCGTCGGCAGCGGTCCGCGCTCGCTGTCGCTCGACGTGTTCCTGGACTCGACCGCGACCCATGACAACTCGGTGGAGCGGGCGGTGGAGCAGCTGATGACGGCCTGCGTGCCCACCCCGACGAGCCTGGCCCGCAAGACGCCGGCCAGTCCGTGGATCCGGCTGGACTGGGGCACCCTGACGACGACCTCGTTCAACGGGGTGCTGACCGGCCTCTCGGTCACCTACACGCTCTTCGACGTGGACGGCAATCCGCTGCGCGCGGTGTGTTCCCTCTCCATCGACGAGGCCAGCGTCGATCCGGCGGGACAGAACCCGACCTCCGGCTCGCCCGAGGCCCGCAGCACCCACCGGGTGATCGCCGGCGACAGCCTGCCGCTGCTCGCCTGGCGCGCGTACGGGGACGCGACGGCTTGGCGCACCATCGCGGAGGCGAACGACATCGACGATCCGCTGGCCCTGGTCCCCGGTGCGGAGCTGATCGTGCCGGGGATCGACGAACTCACCCGGGGCGGGCAGCGATGACCACTCCCGAGGCCCGTGGTGGCCGGCCGTTCGCCGCGGATCCCGTCGTCGAGGCGCCGGGCCCGCTGCCGCCGGTCTGGGCGGCCCAGTTGGTGTCCTGCGACATCGAGGAGAGCGTGGGCCTGCCCGACACGGCGGTGCTGAGCTTCCGGGACGCGGACCACACCTTCCTCTCCACGACCGGGATCACCATCGGCACCGAGCTGCGGGTGTCCGTGGTCACCGTGCAGGGGCACACCCAGGTGCGGCTGTTCACCGGCGAGGTGACGGCGCTGGAGCTGGAGGTCGACACCACGGGCTCGTACACCGTGCTGCGGGCGTCGGCGGTGACCCACCGGCTGATGCGCGGGCGGCGGGTGAAGGCCTTCCGGAACATGACGACCGCCGACATCGTCCGCGAGGTCGCCGCGGGTGCGGGCCTGGCCTGCGGGCGGGTCGACTCCTTCCCGGTCGTGCACCAGCAGCTGTCCCAGGCGAACGTCCCGGACTGGGAGTTCCTCCAGTTCCTGGCGTTGGAGAGCGGCGCGCAGGTGCGGGTGGACGACGACGGGAAGCTGGAGTTCGTCCGGCCGCAGCCGGCGTCCGGGGCGCCGGCCCCCGCCACGCCCGCGCCGCAGAACCCGCTGGTGCTGGAGTACGGCCGCAACCTGCTGGAGCTGCGCGGTGTGCTGACCGGGGCGGCCGGCGCGGACACGGTCGAGGCGCGCGGCTGGAACGTCACCACCAAGAGCGCCCTTGTCGCCGCCGAGCCCTCGGTGACCTCGCCGAGCGTGCTGCCGGGGATGAGCCCCTCGGTGGTGGCCTCCGCCTTCCCCGGCCCGGCGCGGCTCACCGTCGCCGACACCCCGTACCGCACCCAGGCGGAGACCACCGCCGTGGCGCGGTCGCTGGCCGCCTCGGTGGCCGCGGGTTTCGGCGAGCTTGAGGCGGTCGTCGAGGGCAATCCGCGGCTGCGGGCGGGCACCGCGGTCGCCCTGGGGAACGTCGGCGCCGCCTTCTCCGGCCGCTACACCGCCACCGGGGTGCGCCACCTGCTGGAACCGTTCCGCGGCTACCGGACCACCGTGGTGGTCAGCGCGGCGCCCGACCGCTCGCTGGCGGGACTCGCGACCGGGGGCAACGCGCCGCCGCGCGGGCCGCGGATGCCGGGCCTGGCCGTCGCCGTGGTCACCGACGTCCGCGAGCCGGGCGACGGGCAGCGCGGCTGGGTGAAGCTGAAGTTCCCCTGGCTGGACGACAGTTACGTCTCCGACTGGGTGCGCACCGTGCAGTGGGGCGGGCACGGGGGCGGCGGTGTGGTCAGCCCCGAGGTCAACGACGAGGTGCTGGTCGGCTTCGAGCAGGGCGACCTGGACAGCCCGTACGTGCTGGGCGGCCTCTACAACGGCGTGGACCGGCCCTCGCCGCACGACGTGCCGCTGGTCGACGCGACCGCCGGGAAGGTCAACCGCCGTTCCGTGGTGTCCCGTTCGGGCCACCGGCTGGAACTGCTGGACGTGCCGGGCGGCAGCTCCGGGGTCCGGCTGGCCAGCGGGGACGGGAAGTTGGAGGTCCGGCTGGACCAGCAGCACGGGGAGATCGTCCTGACCGTGCACGGCGCGGTCGGCGCGGGGACGAGCACGGTGCGCCTCTCCTCCTCCGGCATCACCCTCGACGCGGGCACCGGGGAGGTCAACGTGCGCGGCGGATCGGTGACGATCCGGGGCACGACGGCGGCCACCGTGGACGGCGGTGCCCAGGCGGTGATCAAGGGGGCGTTCGTGCACATCAACTGACGGATCGTCAATCGAATTCAGCAGAAGGAACGGAGACCGTACATGCCCCCCGCAGCCCGGACCGGCGACCCCACCGATCACGGCGGCACCCTCGCCACCCCGCCGCCGGGCGCCCTCGCGGTGGAGACCGTGCTGATCGGCGGCCGGCCCGCCGCGGTGGTCGGCAGTCTGCACGCCTGCGTCCCGCACGTGGAGATGGGCCCCGCCAACCTGGTGGAGCCCGAACTCGGCACCGTGACCCGGGGAGTGACGCTGATCGGCGGCCTGCCCGCGGCCCGCATGGGCGACAAGACCACCTGCGGCGCCACCATCGTCAGCGGGGCCTTCAACGTGCTGATCGGGGGTGCCGCATGAGTGTGAACTTCATCGGCCGGGGGTGGGCCTTCCCGCTGCGGGTGAACGCCACCGGCGGCATCGGCATGGTGGAGCGGGACCGGGAGATCGCGGAGGCCATCCGGCTGATCCTCGGCACCGCCCCCGGCGAGCGGCCGATGCGCCCGGAGTTCGGCTGCGGCATCCACGAGTACGTCTTCGCCCCGGGCGACAGCACCACCGCCGGGCGGATCGCCCGCGAGGTGCGGATCGCGCTGGAACGCTGGGAGCCGCGGATCGGGGTCGACGACGTGGTGATCGCCTTCGACCGCGTCGACGAGGGCACGCTCTACATCGACGTCCACTACACCGTGCGGGCCACCAACGACCGCCGCAACCTGGTCTTCCCCTTCTACACCATCCCGGAGTCGCCGGCGGCGGCGATGGACGGGGGCGAGCGCTGATGGCACTGCCCTCCCCGAACCTGGACGACCGCCGCTTCCAGCAACTCGTCGACGAAGCCAAGCGCTACGTCCAGCAGCGCGCGCCGGAGTGGACCGACCACAACGTCTCCGACCCGGGCGTCACCCTCATCGAGACCTTCGCCTACCTGGTGGACCAGCTGCTCTACCGGCTGAACCGGGTGCCGGAGAAGAACTACGCCGCCTTCCTCGACCTGCTGGGCATCCGGCTCTTCCCGCCCGCCGCGGCCCGGGCCGAGGTCGACTTCTGGCTCTCCGCCCCGCAGCCCGAGATGGTCCTGCTGCGGGCCGGCACCGAGGTCTCCACCCTGCGGACCGAGACCGACGACGCGGTGGTCTTCGCCACCGCCGAGGACCTCCCGATCGTCCCCAGCTCGCTGGAGCGGCTGGTCACCGTCTCCGCCGCGGGCGAGCAGTCCGACGCCACCGCCCGGCTGGCCGACGGCGCGGACGTGCCGTGCTTCCAGCCGCGCCCGGCGGTCGGCGACGCGATGCTGTTCGCCCTGCCGGCCGTGGTGCCGCGCTGCATCCTGGCCGTCCGGCTGGACAGCCGGGTGGAGGGCGTCGGCGTCGACCCGCGCCAGCCTCCGCTGGCCTGGGAGGTGTGGGACGGCGCGCGCTGGATCGGCTGCGAGACCGGCAGCGACACCACCGGCGGCCTCAACCGGCCCGGCGAGGTGGTGGTGTTCGTGCCCGCCGGACACACCGCGTCGGTGGTCGCGGGCCGCCGGGCCGGCTGGCTGCGCTGCCGGGTCACCGAGCCGAGCCCGGGCCAGCCCTTCTACTCCGAGTCCCCGACCGTCCGCCGGGCCGAGGTGTTCACCGTCGGCGGCACCGCGACCGCCCTCCACGCCCAGACCGTCACCGACGCGCCGCTCGGCACCTCCGAGGGCGTCGCGGGCCAGCGCTTCCGGCTCGCCCGGCCGCCGGTCCTGCTGGACGGCGGGCCGCCGGTGGTCGAGGTCGCGGCCGGCGACGGGTGGCAGCCGTGGACGGTCGTCGAGCACTTCGGCGACTCCTCGCCCACCGACCGGCACGTGGTGCTCGACGCGACCACCGGCGAGATCCACCTCCCGCCCGCCGTCCGGGAACCCGACGGCAGCCTGCGCGCCTTCGGCGCGGTACCGCCCAAGGGCGCGCGGCTGCGCGTCCCGCGCTACCGCACCGGCGGCGGGACGGCGGGCAACGTCGCCCGCAACACCGTCACGGTGCTGCGCAGCTCCGTCCCGTACATCGCCCGGGTGGACAACCGCGAAGCGGCCAGGGGAGGGGTCGACGGGGAGACCGTGGAGAACGCCAAGCTGCGCGCCCCGCACCAGCTGCGGCTGCAGGAACGCGCCGTCACCGCCGGGGACTTCGAGCTGATCGCCCGGCAGGCCGCGCCCTCCGCCGCCCGGGTCAGCTGCGTGCCCGCCGACGACGGCGGGGCCGGCGCCGTGCGGGTGCTGGTCGTCCCCGACGCGGTCGCGGACGAGGGCGAGCGGCTGCGGTTCGAGCAACTCATCCCCGACGAGCAGGTGTTGGCCGCCGTCGCGACCGCCCTGGACGAGCGGCGGCTGATCGGCACCCGGATCCTCGTCCAGCCCCCCGCCTACCAGGGCGTCACGGTGGTCGCCCGGCTCACCACCCGAGCCACGGACCCCGACCGGGTCCGCGAGGCGACCCTCGACGCGCTCTACCGCTACCTCAACCCGCTGCGCGGCGGCGCCGACGGCTCGGGCTGGCCGTTCGGCCGGGCGGTGCAGTACGGGGAGGTGTTCGCGGTGCTCCAGCGGGTGGCCGCCGTCGCGGGGGTCGAGGAACTGCGGCTGTTCCCGGCCGACCCGATCACCGGACGCCGGGGCGCGCCCGCCGAGCGGGTCGACGTCCCGCCGGACGCCCTGGTCTTCTCGCACCAGCACCAGATCGTGGTCACCACGGCCGCCGAGGACGGACCGGCATGACCAGAGCCGCCGTCCCCGGGCTGCCCAGCCCGCACCCGATCGGCGAACTGCTGCCCGCGCTGTTCGCCGACGACGACCTCGCCCAGCGCTTCACGGCCGGCCTGGACACCGTCCTCGCCCCCGTCTTCGCCACCCTGGACAACCTGCCCGCCTACTTCCGGCCTCACCTCGCGCCGGTCGACTTCCTGGATTGGCTGGCCTCCTGGCTCGCGGTGGACGTCGACCCGGCCTGGCCGGAGGAGGTGCGCCGCGCGGTGGTCGGGCGCGCCGTGGAACTGCACCGGTGGCGCGGCACCCGACGCGGACTCGTCGAGCGGCTGCGCCTGGTGCTGGGCGCCGGCGCCGAGATCACGGATGGCGGCGGGGTCTCCTGGGCGACCGCCCCCGGCGGCGTACCGCTGCCCGCGTCGGGCGGCGAGGTGCTGATCCGGGTCTGGCCGCTGCACGGTGCGGGGCTGGACGAGGACCAGGTGCTGGCCGTCGTCAGGGCGGGCTGTCCGGTCCACCTGACCTGCCGGGTCGAGATCCTGCCCGGTCCACCCGGACGAGCGGAGGGCTGACGGATGCCGGTGTGCCCCGAATGCGGGACGGCCAATGCGGAAGGTGACGACTTCTGCGGCAACTGCGGTGCGTACCTGGGGTGGTCCCGGACGGCCGCCGCGACGCCCGCGCCCGCGCAGGCAGCGCCCGCGCAGACCGAACAAGCGCCGGCGCCGGCGGCCGCCGTGGCCGAGGCCGAGCCTGCCGCACCCGCCGCACCCGACACCGCGCGCACCGAGTCCACCTGGCGCAACGTTTCCCGACGGGTCACCGCGCGCAGCAGGCGGAACCAGCCGCCCGTCCCGGACCCCGCGCCGCCGACCGAGCCCGTCGAGGCGCCGCCGGCCCCGCCGACCGCCGAACCCCCGCGCGCGACCTCCACCCGCGTGCGGCCGACCCCGGCCCCCGAACCGACCCCGGCTCCGGCCCCGGCTCCGGCTCCGGTTCCGGTTCCGGTTCCCGACCCGGCTCCGGTTCCACCGCCGACCCCCGAACCGGCCCCCGTCCCCGAACCGCAGGCCGACCCGGTGGCCGTGCAGCCCGCCAAGCCCGTCGCGCCACGCCCCGTCGTCCGGGCGTCCGCGGCCGACGAGGCCCAGGAGGGCCCGCCCTGCCCCCGGTGCGGCACGCCCAACCTGCCCGAGCGCCGGTTCTGCCGCCGCTGCGCGGCGCCGCTGGCCGTCACCGCGGCCCCGCCGAAACTGCCCTGGTGGCGCACCCGTTGGCCGTTCCGCCGCCGGGTGCGGATCGGCGGTTCGGGCAACGCGCTGCGCCGCACCATCGCGCTGGTCGTGCTGGCCGCACTGGTCGTGGCGGGGATCCTGCTGTACCCGGTCGGCCTGAGCGCCTACCAGGACGTGCTGGACAAGGTCCGCAGCACCGCCCCGATCACCCCGTCGCTGACCTCGGCGAGCGCCGCGGTCGAGGGCCATCCGGCGACCGCGGCCGCCGACGGCCTCAGTAACACCTACTGGGGAGCGCCCGCGATCGGGGACTCCATCAGCTTCACCTTCCGCACCCCGTTCCGGCTGGTCGACCTGATCATCCACACCGGCGACTCCACGGACCCGGAGCACTTCCGGCAGCAGGCCCGCCCGCTGGTCCTGTCCCTGGAGGTCACCGCCTCGGACGGCGAGCTGCACCGGAAGCAGATCACCCTCAACGACCAACCGGGCCCGCAGACCGTGGCGACCGGGATCAGCGACGTCGTCCAGGTGAAGCTCACCGTCCGCGAGGCGGCCGGAACCGGCCCCGGCCGCACCATCGCCCTGGCCGAGGTGGAGTTCTTCAAACGGACCTGAACGCTGCCGTGCTCCCTCCGCGCGGGGCGGCGGGTGTCAGCCGGCGGGCTGGTCGTGGGTGGAGCAGTGGATGCCGCCGCCGCCGGAGGCGATGGTGTCGATCTGCAGGGGGACGATCTCGCGGTCGGGGAACTGGTCCTTGAACGCCTCCTGGGCGTGCCCGTCGGCCCGGGAGTCGCCGAACTTCGGCAGGTAGACGCCCTTGTTGCCGATGTAGAAGTTCATGTACGAGGAGACGAAGGCGTCGCCGCGGCCGGTGATCCGGTCCGGGTCGGGCTGGCTGATCTCGATCACCTTGAGCTTCTTGCCGGTCGCGTCGGTGGCCTCGGCCAGCACGGCCCGGGCCTGGTCGGCGGAGCGGGACCAGACGTCCGCCGGGGTGCCGGGGAAGGCCCGGTCCAGGAGGACGACGCCGGGGGCGGCGAAGCGGGCCAGGCAGTCGACGTGGGCGTCGGTGATGTACTTGCCCTTGACGCCCGCCAGCCAGATCACCTTGGTGACGCCCAGGGCCTGCCTCAGCTCGGCCTCGACCTGGTCGCGGCTGCGGCCCGGGTTGCGGTTGGCGTTGACCACCGAGCTCTCGGTGACCATCAGCGTCCCCTGACCGTCGCTCTCGAAGGAGCCTCCCTCGGCGACCAGAGGAACCGAGCCGGGCCACCTCGGCCTCGATCGCGTCGGTCATGCCCGGGACCCGCGCACCGGCCGGCTGCGACGGCGCCGGGGCCTGGCGCCACAACACCGCCCGCGCGGGTCCGTGGACCTACCCGGGTTCGCCCGTCCCGGCCGGCTTCCGGTCCACCAGCTACGCGGCCTGGGCCTGTGACGGCCTCGGCGGCTGGGTGCTCGCCCGCGCCTGACGGCCGGGCCCGTCCAGGCCGTCCCGACACCTCGACCGGTGCCGGGACGGCCTCCGTCAGACACGCCCCAGGACGGCCTGCGCCGCGTTGTGCCCCGGGATGCCGCTGACGCCGCCACCGCGCACTGCGCCCGCCCCGCACAGCAGGACGTTCGGATGGGCCGTGGCCACGCCCCAGCGGGCGGCCGTGCCGGGCGGCTCCTCGTCGGCGAAGGGGAAGGCGAGGTCCCGGTGGAAGATGTGGCCGCCCGGCAGCCCGATCTCCCGTTCCAGCTCCGGTGGAGTCCGGGCCTCGACGCAGGGCCGTCCGTCGGCGTCCGTGGCCAGGCAGTCGGCGATCGGCTCGGCCAGCACCGCGTCCAGCTGCGCCAGGCTCGCGGCCAGGGCGCGGTCCTTGGCCGCCGGGTCGCCGAACAGCCGGGCGGGCATGTGCAGGCCGAACAGGGTCAGGGTCTGCAGCCCCTGCCGGGCGGACTCCGGGCCCAGGATCGACGGGTCGGTGAGCGTGTGGCAGTAGATCTCGGACGGTGGCGCGGAGGGCATCCGGCCGGCCAGCGCCTCGGTGTACGCGGTCTCCAACTGGCGGTAGCCCTCGGCGATGTGGAAGGTCCCGGCGAATGCCTCGCGCGGGTCGGCGGCGGTGTCCCGCAGCCGCGGCAGGTGGCGCAGCACCATGTTGACCTTCAGCTGGGAGCCCTCCGGCGCGGGCCCCGGGGCCTCGCCCAGCAGCCGGGCCAGGGTGGCGGGCGCGGCGTTCACCAGGACCTTGGGCGCGGCCACCGTCGTCTCGCCGTCCCGGTGCCGGTACGTCACCTCGGCGTCGCCGTGGCCGTCGGTGGCGACGGCCGTGACCTCGCAGCCGGTCCGGAGCTCCGCGCCGGCCGCCAGCGCCGCCTCGGCCAGCGCGTCCGTCACCTCGCCCATCCCGCCGACCGGGACGTCCCAGTCGCCGGTTCCGTTGCCGATCACGTGGTACAGGAAGCAGCGGTTCTGCCGGAGTTCGGGGTCGTGGGCGTGGGTGAAGGTGCCGATCAGCGCGTCCGTCAGGACGACACCGCGCACCAGGTCGTCCGTGAAGGTCCGCTCGACGGTCTCGCCGAGCGGCCGCTCGAACAGGGCCGTCCAGGCCGCCTCGTCGCCGACCCGCCGGCGCAGCTCGGCGCGTGAGGGCAGCGGCTCGGTGAGCGTCGGGAACACCCGCCGGGCGAGCTCCCCGGTCATCCCGTAGAAGCGCTGCCAGGCCTGCCACTCCCGGTCGCCGCCGGTCAGCGTCCTGAACGACTCCCGGGTGCGGCCGGGGTCGGCGGCGTCCACCAGCAGCCCGGTGGGCTTCCCGTCCCGCACGGTCGGGGTGTAGGAGGCGATCCGGCGCCGCCGCAGCTCCAGCCGCAGTCCGAGGTCCCGGACCACCTTCCGCGGCAGCAGGCTGACCAGGTAGGAGTAGCGCGACAGCCGGGCGTCCACGCCCGGGAACGCCCGGGTGGACACGGCGGCCCCACCGACCCGGGGCAGCCGTTCGAGGACCAGCACCCGCCGACCGGCCCGCGCGAGGTAGGCCGCGGCCACCAGTCCGTTGTGCCCGCCGCCGACGATCACGGCGTCGTACCGGGAAGACACCATCGTGGTCATCCGGTCACGGTACGCCACCCGGGCGGGCCGGGGAACAGGTGCGCACGGACGCGGATCCGGCCCCCCCGGGGCGGGCTGTCGGTGCGGATGGCTACGGTCTGCGGCATGGCGACAGTGATCTTCGTCGACGAGACGACATCGGGGGCGCGACGGGATGCCTGGCGGCTTCCGGTCGCGGAGGAGCGGTTGACGCTGCGCGAGCTGATCCGCCGCCGGGTGCACCGGGAGGTGGCCGAGCACAACGCGGGCCGCCCCGGGGTGTTCCACGGCCTGGTGCAGCCCACCCCGGCCGAGCGGACCCTGGACGGGCACCGGCAGCCGGAGGCGGACCGTGCGGTCGACCCCGAGCGGCAGTTCCTCAGCGCCGTCGAGGCCTTCGGCCGCAACGGCTTCCTGGTGCTGGTCGGCGACCGGCAGGTCGAGGAGCTGGACGCCGAGCTGGACCTGCGCGCCGATACCGAAGTGTCCTTCCTGAAACTCGTACCGCTGGTGGGTGGCTGATGATGATGACGACGACCGATCCCCTGGACCCCGCAGTCGCCCGGCTGCTCGACGCGCTCGACACCGGACACGTGGACGGGATCGTCACGGCGCTGTCGGAGGTGGACGCCGCCATCGGGGGCGACTGGTCCGACGAGCGGGTGCAGCCCGTCCGCGAGCGGCTGCTGGGGCTGCACCGGAACACCCGGGCCGCGCTGGTGGCGGGCCTGGTGAACTGGTCGCTGATGCTCTGGCGGCCCGTGGAGACCGAGAAGCTCAAGCAGCAACGCAGCGCGCTGACCCGCCTGGCCGCCACGGTCTCCCGGGGCCTTCCGCCGGAGCCGGCCCGGGAGCTCAGCGAGGACCGGCTGCACCTGATGGGCCGCCAGTGGGTCTTCGCCGAGTTCCACGAGGCCGAGGCGCTGGTCAGTGAGGAGCTCGCCGCGGGCCGGCCGGTCGAGGCCGCGGTGGTCGCCGCCGTCCGCCGCAGCGCCCTGCACATCCGGCCCCACCACAGCCTCGTCGTCGACCTCGCGGCCGCGCTGACCGAGCCGCTGCTCAGCCCCGGCGAGGCCTGGGCCGACCAGGTCCTCGCCGACGTCGCCGAGCTCGATGCCGAGCTCGATCCGGCCGGGGGAGAGGGCGGTCCGTGGAGGGCCCTGCTCAAGCATGCGCTGGAGGTCAAGTCCGCAAAGCCGACCGCCCGTTGGGAGCGGACCGGCCGGGCACTGATCGACGCGGTCGGCCCGGAGCGGGCCCGCGAGCGGATCACCGCATGGCTGTCGCTGGTCGGCCGCCCGCGGACCCTCGAACTGGTCGCGGACCCGAACGGCGCGGGCGCCAACCAGCTCGACCCCCACAACCTGGACGCGCTGCGCGGAATCGCCCTGCTGCTGCCGCTGGCCCCGGCCCAGCCCGACAGCGCCCGAGTGCTGGGCCGACTGGTCGAGTCCACGCTGCGCAAGGTGCCCGGCATCGGCCCCCAGGCGCCCAAGGTCGCCAACGCCGCCGTGCACGCCCTCGCCCGCCTGGACGGCGAGGAGGGCCTCGCCCAACTGGCCGTCCTCACCACCCGGGTGACGTACAAGGGCACCGTCAAGGAACTCGACAAGGCACTCCGGGACCGGGCCGCGGCGCTCGGCCTCAGCCGGGCCGAGATCGAGGAACTCGCCGTCCCCAGCTACGGATTGACCGAACCGGGCCAGCGGGTCGAGCGGTTCGGCGACGCCCGGGTGGAGCTGCTGGTGGAGGGCACCGGGGTCCGACAGACCTGGTACAACGAGGCCGGCCGCCCGGTGAAGTCCCCGCCCGCCTCGGTGCGCCGCGAACACGCCGACGGGCTCAAGGAGTTCAAGGCCGCGGTCAAGGACCTGGAGAAGATGCTGGCCGCCCAGTCCGAGCGGCTGGACCGGCAGTTCCTGGCCCGGCGCAGCTGGCGGTACGGCTCCTGGCGGGAGCGGATCGTGGACCACCCGCTGGTCGGCACCCTGGCCCGCCGACTGATCTGGACCGTCGACGGCACGGCCTGCGCCTGGCTGGACGGCGCCCTGCGCACCCTGACCGGCGACGAGCCCGCGCCCGCCGCCGACGCCCAGGTCGAACTGTGGCACCCGGTCGGCCACCCGACCGAGTCCGTCCTCGCCTGGCGCGCCCTGCTGGAACGCCACGAAGTCGTCCAGCCGTTCAAGCAGGCGCACCGGGAGGTGTACCTGCTCACCCCCGCGGAGGAGCACACCCGGGTCTACTCCAACCGCTTCGCCGCGCACGTGCTGCGCCAGCACCGGTTCCACGCGCTGGCGGGCGTGCGGGGCTGGCACAGCCAGCTGCAGCTCGCGGTGGACAACTCCTTCGCCGTCCCGAAGCGCCTGCTGCCCGAGTGGGGCCTGCGCGCCGAGTTCTGGGTGAACGGCATGGACGCGGACTGGGGCGAGACCTTCACCCACCTGGGCACCGACCAGGTGCGGTTTTACCCGATCGACGCCCCGGAGAACCTCACCCAGGCGGGCAGCGGTCAGTACAGCCCGATGATGCGGCCGGGCGTGGAGATACCCGAGCCGGTGCCGCTCACGGAGGTGCCGCCGCTGGTGCTGAGCGAAGTGCTGCGCGACGTCGACCTGTTCGTGGGGGTGAGCAGCGTCGGCAACGACCCGACCTGGTCGGACGGCGGTCCGGACGGGCGCTACCGCGACTACTGGCAGTCGTACGGCTTCGGCGAGCTGTCGCAGAGCGCCCGTGAGCGCGGCGAGTTGCTGGCCCGGCTGCTGCCCCGGCTGGCGGTCGGGAAGCGCTGCACCGTGGAGGGGCGCTTCCTGGAGGTCCGGGGCGAACTGCACACGTACCGCATCCACTTGGGCTCGGGCAACGTCCTGATGGCGCCCGACGACCGCTACCTGTGCATCGTGCCGGCGTCGGACGGCCCGGCCGACGGGCAGGCCGGTTCGCCGGGCGGGCCGTATCTGCCGTTCGAGGGCGACCGGATGCTGGCGGTCATCCTCAGCAAGGCGGTCCTGCTGGCCGATGACACGGCGATCACCGATCCGGCCATCACCGGTCAACTGGGGCAGCGCTGATCGCCCGTGGGGGCAAAGCTCCGTGTCCGTACCTCGTTTAGCCCCCATTTACCGTTTGACAACGTACCGTTGGTGAGCTCGGTCATGTTCACTTCAGAGCACCGACAAGAAGGAGTGCCTTTCTTGACCACTCACCTCAAGAACGGCGTACGGGTGCTGCCGGCCCTGGCGGCGGCGGTGTGCGGGATCGTCGGCGGCACCACGCTGGGGGCCTCCGCGGCCGCGGCCGCCGACCAGCGCCACCCGATCTACGCCATCGCGCACCGGGTCGACACCCTGGACGGCGTGGACGCCGCCCTCAAGCACGGCGCCAACGGCATCGAGATCGACGTCTGCTCCTGGTGGAACCCGAACGAGTGGCGCGCCTACCACGACTGTTCCTCCGCCGGAGACAACCGGCGGGGCCCGAGCTTCGACAGCATGATCGACCGCATCCTCTCCAACGCCAACGCGGGGCGACGGCTGTCGCTGGTCTGGCTGGACATCAAGGACCCGAACTACTGCGGCGAGGAGCCCAACCGCACCTGCAGCGTCGTCGGCCTGCACGACAAGGCGCAGCGGCTGACCGCCGCGGGGATCCAGGTGATCTACGGCTTCTACGAGTACCACGGCGGCAACACCCCCGACGTGGGCGGCCGGGGCTGGAAGAGCCTGGAGGGCAAGCTCGGCCGGCTGGAGGGCATGACCACCACCGGCACCCGCGACCAGGTCCGGAACGCCTTCAACCGGTCCGGCTCCGGGATCCCCGCCGGCCACCGGGCGATGGACTACGGCGACAGCGACATCACCAACGGATTCGGCAACTGCACCGAAGCCACCTGGAACACCTGCGCGGAGCTGAAGAAGGGAGCGGCGGACCGGGCCTCCGGACAGCTCGCGGCCACGCTGTCCTGGACGACCACCTACAACGACCCCTGGTACGTCGACAAGCTGCTGGGCGACGCCCAGGTGGACGGCGTCATCGCGGGCTACGGCGCCTTCACCGGCGTGCGCGAGTACGACGACAGCTGGCAGTGCGCCAATGCCATCAACCTCGTCCGTGACTGGGTGAACCGCCACAGCGGCACCCACCGCATGGCCAACAGCGGCGACCGCCTCTTCCGGTAGGCGCCGGCTCGCCCGGGGCCTACCGCTCCTCCTCCGCGGCAGCCCCGGGCGGGGCGTTTGTTTCGAGCGCCGAGTAGGGGTACTGTCTCCCAGTCGCTCGGCAGGGAGCACCGGACACGCAGTTCTGCGCGGACGGTCCCGGGGCGGCCAATCCACGAGAAACACCACTTGCCGGTTCGGCATGCCTGTTTATCGGGATTGCGGCTGGATTCGCTTTTCGGAGCGGGGATCGGCTAGAGTTTGGAACGTCGGACGGGGCGTCAAGCCGCAGAAGACAGCAGTGAGTTGGATGACGAAGCCCCGGAAAACGGAGCGGAAAACATCTGATAAGCTGGAAACACGAAAGAACGAAGCGCCCGGAGGGCCCGCTGGAAGGC
>NZ_JBITZP010000061.1:0-32842 GCF_044546945.1 Kitasatospora sp. NPDC053057
TCCGGCGTCGCGGCGGCCTGCGCCTCGAACAGCTCCGGCACCGCCCCCGACGGCAGCCCGGTGACCGGGCCATGCCAGCCCGACAGCAGCTGCTCCCGCTCCTCAGAAGTCAACACGTCGACCGTGGCGACGAGTTCGACCGGATCGGCCACGATCCGGTCGAGCAGCGCGAGGAAGCGGTCCAGCAGGGCGCGCGCCTCGGCGGGGCCGAAGGCGTCCGGCTGGTGGTCCAGGCGCAGCTGGAGGCCGTCGCCGGGGGTGAGGGCGAGCAGCAGCGGGTAGTGGGCGCTGTCGACGTCCTCGACCAGGGTGACATGGGTGGCGCCGCTAGGGTCGGCCTCGTCCAGGGCGGACGGGTCGGGGTAGTTGCCGTACACCGTGACGGTGTCGAACAGGCTCCCCAGCCCGGCGAGTTGCTGGATCTCGGTGAGGCTGAGGTGCTGGTGCTCCAGCAGCGCGGACTGTTCGTGCTGCAGGCGCAGCAGCAGCTGCCCCCAGCTCTCGGCCGGGTCGAGGGTGACCCGCACCGGCACGGTGTTGATCAGCAGGCCCATCATCCGCTCCACGCCCGGCAGGTCGTGCGGCCGCCCGGAGACGGTGGTGCCGAAGAGCACGTCCTCCCGCCCGGTGAGCCGGGCCAGCAGCACGCCCCAGGCGGCCTGGACGAGGGTGTTGAGGGTGACGCCGTAGCGGCGGGCGGTGCGGCCCAGGGCCTCGGTGGCCTCGGGGGCGAGGCCGGTGTGCAGGCGCAGCGGCAGCTGCGGGGTGGCGGGGGTGCGGCCCGGGGCGAGCAGGGTGGGCTCGTCCACGCCGGCGAGGGCTGCGGCCCAGGCGGTACGGGCGGCGGCGCCGTCGCGCCGGGTGATCCAGTGCAGGTACTCGCGGTAGGGGGCGGCCGGGGGCAGCGGCTGCTGGAAGTACAGGCCCCACAGCTCCTCGGCGAACAGCGGGGTGGACCAGCCGTCCAGCAGGATGTGGTGGGCGGCGGCGATCAGCCGGTGCCGGCCGGGGGCCAGGGTGAGCAGGGTGTAGCGCAGCAGCGGCGGCCGGGTGAGGTCGAAGCGGCGGCCGTACTCGGCGGCGGCGATCCGGTCGGCCTCGGCCGCCGGGTCGACGTGGGCCGTCAGGTCGAGGACGGTGAAGGGCAGGTCGACGCGGTCCGGCACGGCCTGGACGGGCGGGCCGTCGGGGCGCTGGTGGAAGCCGGCCTTGAGGTTGGGCTGGCGCAGCAGCAGCGCCTCGGCGGCGGTGCGCAGCCGGTCCGCGTCGACCGGCCCGGTCAGGTCGAAGGTGCAGACGGAGGTGTAGACGTCGGCTCCGTCGGCGTCGTAGGCGGCGTGGAAGGCCATGCCCTGCTGGAGCGGGGAGGTCGGCCAGACGTCCACCAGGGCGGCGGGGGCGTGGAGTTCGGCGAGCCGGTCCAGCTCCTCCTGGCCGAGGGCGACGAGCGGGAAGTCGGAGGGGGTGTGCCCGCCGGCGTCCGGCCGGTCGGCGTGCTCGGCGAGGGCGCCCAGCGCGGTGAACCAGGCCTCGGCGAGCGCGCGGACCCGCTCCTCGTCGAGCAGTTCACCGGCCCAGGACCACTGGGCGACCAGCAGCGGGCCCTGCGGGGTGTCGACGGTGGTGGCGTCCAGGCCCAGGACCCGGCCGAGCGCCAGGCCCGGGGCGGCGCCCTCGGTCATCGCCTCGGCCCCGGCGAGCACGTCCTCGGCGGTGACGCCCTCGGGCTGGAAGCGGCCCAGGTAGTTGAACTCGACCTGCGGTTCGGCGTACCCGGCGAGCGGCTCGGCGGTGGCCGGGTTGAGATGGCGCAGCAGGCCGTAGCCGATGCCGTTGTCCGGTACGGCGCGCAACTGCTCCTTCACCCGGCCGAGGGCACGGCCCAGTTCGGGGCCGGCGGCGGTGACCTCGGACCAGGACAGCGCCCCGGGGGCGAGCCGCACGGGGTGGACGGAGGTGAACCAGCCGGCGGTGCGGTGCAGGTCGACGCCGTCGACGATCTCCTCGCGGCCGTGGCCCTCCAGGCTGAGCAGCACCGCGCCGTCCGGCCCGGCCGGGGCCTCGCCGCGCCAGTGGCCGAGGGCGAGCGCCAGCGCGGTGAGCAGGACGTCGTTGACCTGGGCGTGGTAGGCGGCGGTGACGCGGGTGAGCAGCGCCTGGGTGGTCCCGGCGGGCAGGACGAGGCGCAGGGTGCCCTCGGTGGCATAGGTGTCCTGGGCGGGGTCGAGGGGCCGCGCGCCGAGCAGTGGGTCCGGGGTGGCCAGGGCGGCCTGCCAGAAGGGGAGTTCGGCGGCCCGGCGGTCGGTGCGGGCCTCGGCGGTGAGCCGCTGGGCCCAGCGGCGGAAGGAGGTGGGCACCGGCGGCAGCGCCGGTTCGCGGCCCTCGCGGACGGCGGCGAGCGCGGCGAGCAGGTCCTCCTCGACGATGCGCCAGGTGACGCCGTCCACCACCAGGTGGTGGATCACCAGCAGAAGCTGGGACGGCAGCTCCGGACCGGCGTCGAAGCGGACGGCCTGGAGCATCCGGCCGTCCTCGGGCGAGAGGCGGTCGCGGGCGGCCTCGGTCGCGGCGCGCAGCGCCTCTCCGGCGGCCGGGCCGGCGGCGGTGCGCAGCACGGACTCGGCGGGGACGGCGCCGGGGCCGGGGACGTGCAGTGCCCAGGGGCGCTCGGCGAGCGGGGAGGTGCGGGCCCGGAAGGCGTCGTGGTGGTCGAGCAGGGCCTGCAGGGCGGTGAGCAGTTCGGCGTGCACGGTGCCGGCGGGGAGGGTGAGCAGGGTGGACTGGTAGAAGCTCTCGACGGGGCCGTGCTGCTCGGACAGCCAGTGCACGATGGGCGTCGGCGGCACCTCGCCGAGGCCGGCCCCGGCGGGCTCGACGGCGACCGGGCCCTCCAGCGGGCGGGCGATCCGTGCCAGCGCCTCGACGCTCGGGGCGTCGAAGACCGAGCGGGGGGTGAGCCGCAGCCCGGCGTGCCGGGCCCGGGAGACCAGCTGGATGGCCACGATGGAGTCGCCGCCGAGCTCGAAGAAGGACTCGGTGACACCCACCCGGGGTACTCCCAGCACCTCGGCGAAGAGCCGGGCGAGGGTGTGCTCCAGCTCCCCGGCGGGGGCCCGCCCGCCCTCCTCGCCCGCGCCGAACGCCGGTGCCGGCAGGGCGCGCTTGTCCACCTTGCCGTTGGGCGTGAGCGGCAGCCGGTCGAGCACCACGACGGTGGGCACCATGTGGTCGGGCAGCCGCCCGGCGCAGTGGGCGCGCAGCTCGGCCGGGTCGGCGGCGCCGACGGTGTAGCCGACCAGCCGGCGCTCGCCCGGGCGGTCCTCGCGCACCAGCACCACGGCCTGGCGCACCCCGGGGTGGGCGGAGAGGGTCTGCTCGATCTCGCCGAGCTCCACCCGGAATCCGCGGATCTTCACCTGGTCGTCGGCCCGGCCGAGGAAGTCCAGCTGGCCGTCCGGCCGGTAGCTGCCGAGGTCGCCGGTGCGGTACATCCGCTGCCCGGGCTCGCCGAACGGGCAGGCGACGAAGCGGTCGGCGGTCAGTCCTGGGCGGCCCAGGTAGCCGCGGGCCAGGTGCGGGCCGGAGACGTACAGTTCGCCCACGGTGCCCGGCTCGACCGGGCGCAGCCGTTCGTCCAGCACATGGACCTGTACGTCCTGGCAGGGACGGCCGATCGGGGGCTGTTCCGCGCCGGTCAGCGGCTCGCTCATGGTGACGATGACGGTGGTCTCGGTCGGCCCGTAGCTGTTGAGCATCAGCCGGTCGCGGCCGAGCCTGGCGGCCAGCTCGCGCGGGATCGCCTCGCCGCCGCCGATCAGGGTGCGCAGGGTGGGCAGCGGGGCGTCCGGCAGGGTGGCGGCCATCGCGGTGGCGACGTCGGCGTGGGTGACGCCGTACCGGTCGATCAGGGCGGCCAGCTCGTCGCCGACCAGTTGGCTCTGCTCGCGGGGGAGAACGAGCGCGGCGCCGGTGGTCAGCGCCACCGCCAGGTCGGAGACGGACACGTCGAAGCTGAGCGAGGCGGCCTGGAGCACCCGGCTGCCGGGGCCGACCCCGGTGGCGGCGACCTGGGTGCCGATCATGCTGGGCAGCCCGGTGTGGGTGACGGCCACGCCCTTGGGCACCCCGGTGGAGCCGGAGGTGTAGATGACGTACGCGGTGTTCCCGGCGCTCAGCGGCCGCACCCGCTCCGCGGCGCCGAACGGGGTGCCGGGCCGGTCGGCGAGCGCGGCGAGGTGCTCTGGGGAGTCGAGCAGCAGCCGGGGCGCGCCGGTGTCGGGCAGCCGCTCGGCGGTCGCGGCGGTGGTGAGCACCAGGGCGGCGCGGGAGTCGGTGAGCATGTGGCGCAGCCGCTCGGCCGGGTAGGCCGGGTCGGCGGGCAGCCAGGCGGCGCCGGTCTTGGCCACGGCGAGGATCGCGGCGACCGCCTCGGCGGACTTCGGCAGGGCGAGCGCGACGACGTCCTCGGTGCCCAGGCCGCGGTCCGCGAGGACCCGGGCCAGCCGGTTGGCGCGGGCGTCCAGCTCGGCGTACGTGAGGGTGGCGTCGTCCGCGTACAGCGCGGGGGCCCGCGGGGTGCGGGCGACCTGGGCGTCGACCAGCTCGGTGAGGGTCGGGCGCGGGTCGGGGCGGGCCGGGGCCCGGTCGGCCAGCCGGGTGGCCAGTGCGGACGGGGTGGGGGCGTCCAGCAGGAGTGGCAGCGGCACGCGGAAGCCGAGCTCGGCGCGGACCCGGGCCAGCAGCCGCACGGCGGCGGGCCGGTCACCGCCCAACTCGAAGAAGCCCGCCGCGGGGTCGACCGACTCCCGGCCGAGCACCTCCGCGAACAGTCGACACAGCACCTCGGCCGATGCCGGCCGCGGATCGGCTCTGTGCGTCTGCTGGTCCCCGGACATGTGCGTCTCTCCCTCGTGCGGCTTGACCCGCGGGGCGGTCGGCCCGGTCGACCCGGGCTGTCCGGGCGGCCGGCGGAGCGTGTGGTGGGGTGGTTCGGTGCCGGTGGGGTGGCGCCGGGGTGGCGCCGGGGTGGCGCCGCGGTCAGTGGCCGGACAGGTGGGCGACCAGGCTCTTCGGCCGCAGGTCCTGCCAGTGCTGCTCGACGTAGTCGACGCAGTCCTGGCGTCCGGCGGCGCCGAAGACCTGCTGCCAGCCGTCGGGCACCGGGCTGAAGACCGGCCACAGCGAGTGCTGGCCCTCGTCGTTGACCAGGACGAGGTACTCGGTCTCCGGGTCCTCGAACGGGTTCGCCATCTTCGGTTTCCTCTCTGTTCGGAGAATTACGAGGAGGGGGGAATTGCGCCGGAGCACGGTGAACGGACTGCATCGACTCACGGTTCACCGGCTTCGCGTCAATGCGTTCACGGGCCCCAGCCGGAGTCGTCCCCGTGCATGGCCGAGGGCCCGGCGGCAGCGGTGGACTGATACGGTCCGCTGTGGTTCTGGAGGCCGACGAGGGCAACCAGCAGAACGGCCAGAATCCCGAGCATCTTGTGAATGCGAGCGGCAAGATTCGTCATGGCGAATTCCTCTTCCTGAGGCGGGCGGTGTGTGCGCTCCTCGCTGTGAATGAATCCTGCCGAGGCTCAAACTGACGTGGAAGCTCTGGCCGTTATCGGGATCACGCAATGCGGGAACCGGAAGCGTGAACAGACTGTGTCAAAAACGGGCAGATCTGATGCAAAGAGCACCTGGCTCTGTCAGATCAGTGGTGGGAAGCCGGGCGCGCGGAGGCCCGGCGCAGTGGCCGGAACAGTGACTTCGTGGCCGAAAGCCGGGCTCGATGGCCGGAACTCCCCGCTCCGGTGGCCGACTTGAGGCTACTTGAGGCTCCTTGGATCCCGGGCTAAGTGCCGGGTCAGTGCCGGGACCCCCGCCACAGCTCCTCCCGGACGGCCGGCCAGTCCCCGGCCCACGGCCGACCCGCCCCGGCCGGCGACTCCAGGGCGAGCGTCGCCAGATAGACCCGCTTGAGCGCCGCCCGCTCGTCCCGCACCCGACCCGCGGTCTGCTCGATCCGGCGCAACCGGGCGTGCAGCCGCTCCAGCGCGCCTCCGCCCGCGAGCAGTCGGCGCGCCTCGGGCCCGAACCGGAAGCCGGGCGCGAGCAGCGGCCAGGCCGCCCGCCACACCCGGAACACCTCCCGGTGGCTCGGGCCCCACTCCCGCTCGGCCCGGCCCAGCCGCTCCAGCGCCGCCGCCTCGGTGGGCGCCGTGCAGATCTCGCGCAGGGCCCGTGCCAGCCCGCTCCAGTCCTCGCCCGGCGCGTGCCGCAGCGCGGCGTGCAGCAGGTGGGCGACCGAGGTGTGCACCACCGTGCGCGGCCACCGCGCGGCCGCCGCCTCGGCCAGCCCCGCGCCGGCGTCGCCGACCAGCACCCAGACCTCGCGCACCCCGCGCTCGGCCAGGTCGGCCAGCACCTCCGGCCAGTGCTCTCCGTCCGCGGCCGGCCACAGGCCCAGCACCTCACGCAGACCGTCGGCGGAGATCCCGAGCGCCAGGTGCACCAGCGGGCCGCCCGACCGGCCGCTGCGCACCGAGTCGAGGAAGACCACCGGGTAGACCGGGTCCAGCGGGCGCCCGCGCCGGTCGGCGAGCTCGTCGAGCACCTGGTCGGTGATCACCGAGACGGTCTCCCGGCTGAGCTCCACGCCGTACACCTCGGCCAGGTGCGCCACCAGCTCGCCCGAGCTGAGTCCGCGCGCGGTGAGCGAGACCACCAGCCGGTCGAGGCCGGGCAGCCGACGGGCCCGGGGCCGTACCGTACGCGGGGCGAAGCTGCCGTCGCGGTCGCGCGGCACCCGCACCTCCACCGGACCGATCTCGGTGAGCAGCCGTCTGGCCCGCGCGCCGTTGGGGCCGTTGGGGCCGCCGGGACGGCCGGCGCCCGTACGGCCGTTGGCACCGGCGGGGCTGTCGGCGCCGGCGCCGCGCAGGTGCTCCTGGAGTTCGAGCTCCAGCGCGCGCTCGATCAACTGCTTGGCGAGCGCCTGCAACAGCCCGCCGTCGCCCAGCAACCGCACCGCACCGGAACCGACCTGCGCGGCGGCGGCTTCCGCGAGCTGCCGCACCAGCCGCTGGTCCACCAGCTCGGCCAGGTCCACGGGTGGGGGCTGCGGGTCGGGACCAGCTCGCAACAAGGGTGCCCTCCGTCCGTCGGCCGGCCGGTCCACCGGCTGTTCGCTCCGGCCGCCCTCGCGGTCGACACGTGCAATGCGGCGGCCATCCGCCCGTTACCGCACCCAGGTACGGTCGTCCTCGCCGTCACCACCGTCGGACGCCGTTGCCAGGCATGCCCGGTTTCGCCGTGAACCGCTGATTTCCGCGCCTTCAGGGCGTACACTCGCGGCTGTCGTGGCCCGGGGGGGATGTGTCCGAACGGCAGGCAAGCACCATCCTGCCCCTTCGGGTGCCTGGCTGTTGCCGGTACGGGCATTCGTGAAAGCGCAATGCCGAAGCCGGAAGGATGCCCAGATGTGCGTATCCCAGGACACCTGCACGGAAAAGGGGACACCCCAACTCTGTGACCGGGGTATCGAGTACTACCGGACCGCCCTCGCCGAGGGCGGCGCCGCCGGGCAGGCCCCCGAATGCCTGCTCAGCATGGGCCTGCTGCGCACCCTGCCCGGCGCCGGGCAGCGGCTCGCCCCCGTCCCGCCCGACCTCGCGGTCACCGGCCTCACCCGGCCGCTCGAACTCGCCGTACTGGCCCACCAGGAGCAGCTCGCCGAACTGCGCACCGCCTTCACCGCCGCCGAGCAGGCCTACCAGGACGTGATGAGACAGGCCCAGCTCCCGATCCGCCGGCTGGCCGGCGAGGAGATCAACCCCGCGCTGGAGAAGGCCGTCGCCGCCTGCACCGAGGAACTGCGCACCGCCCAGCCCGGCGGCGGCCGCGGCGCCGACCAGCTCGCCGACGCCCTCCCGCGCGACCTCGCCCTCGCCGAACGCGGCGTGCGCCAACGCACCCTCTACCAGCACACGGTGCGCTCACACGGCCCGACGCTCGCCTACATCGAGCAGGTCACCGCCCGCGGCGCCCAGGTGCGCACCCTCAACGAGGTCTTCGACCGGGTCATCATCTGCGACCGCTCCACCGCCTTCATCCCGGCCGGCGCCAAGCGCGAGGCCGCCGCGGTGCTCATCCAGTACCCGCCGCTGGTCGAGTACCTGCTCAAGATCTACGAGCTGATGTGGGAACGCGCCGAGCCCGTCACCTATCTGGAGGGCCGCCACCGCCCCCAGCTGCTCACCGACCGCACCCGCCGCAACGTGCTGCGGCTGATGGTCAACGGCTTCACCGACGAGGCCATCGCCTCCCGCCTCGGCATGAGCACCCGCACCGTCTCCAGCCACATCCAGAAGGCCAGCGAACTCCTCGGCAGCCGCAGCCGCGGCCACCTCGGCTACATCATCGCGCGCGAGGGCGTGCTGGACGAACCGCTCGACGAGCTCTGACAGGGCGTCAGGTGCAGGGCCCCTCGGAAAGGCTTCGAGCCCGCCCGGCCTCGTGGAAAACCGTTCGCGTTCCGAGGGGCTCGTCGGCGAAGCTGCCCGGATGCAGCGAGCGAGCAGCCGGACCGTGACGTTCGATCTCACCCACGGGGACGAGTACTTCGGGCGGTTGGGCCCGTTCGAGGCGGACCTCGGATGGTGGTCCTCGGTGGACGGCGTCGTCGCGCGGGCGACGGAACTGGCCGGAGTACCGGTGCTGGTGACCAGGCTGGTCGACGGGCAGAGCGACGATCCCGGCCACGGCGGCCGGGTGCGCTACCACGCCGAGGCGCTCCAGCGGCCGACCGCCCTCGAACCCCGCCCGCTGGACGGCGAAACGGCCGCCCTGCTGGCGCCCGCCGCCCGGCGCGCCGCCTGGGCCACGCCCGAGGGCCTGGGCGCGGCGCTGGCCTGGGCGCAGACCCGACTCGCCGCCATGGGACGTCCGGCCGCCGCCGCGCGACAGATCCGGACCTGGAACCTGTCCGCGCTCTTCCGACTCCCCACCGCCACCGGCACCGACGCCTGGCTGAAGACCACCAGCCCGCGGTTCAACGCCCTGGAGGGGGAGGTCATCGCGCTGCTCGGCGCCGTCGATCCCTCGCTCGTCCCGACCGTCCTCGCCGCCGACCCGGCCCACGGCCGACTGCTGCTCGACCACATCCCCGGCGAGGACTGCTGGAGCCCGTCCACCGAGACCGTCGCCGACGTCCTCCCGCGCTTCGTCGCCGCCCAGGCGGCCCTGGCCGAGCGCCCGGCCGCGCTCGCGGGCCTGCGCGACCGTACGCCCGCCGCGCTGCACGCCCAGTTGGTGGCGCTGCTGGACCGGCTCCCCGCCGAGACCGAGCTGACGGCCGAAGAACGGGACCGGCTGCGGGAGTTCGCCGCCGGCCTGCCCGCGCTACTGGAGCAGCTGGCCGGCTGCGGGCTCCCGCAGACGCTGCTGCACGGCGACTTCCACCCCGGCAACTGGCGCACCAACGACGGCAGCCCGGTCGTCGTCGACTACGCCGACGCCTGCCTCGGCCACCCCGCCCTCGACGGCCTGCGCCCCCGCGCCTACCTCACCCCGGAGGCCCGGCGGCACCACGCCGAGGTCTGGACGGCCGCCTGGCGGCGGCACGTCCCCGGCTCGGACCCTCAGCGCGCCCTCGAACTCGCCGAGCCGCTCTACCACGTGTCCTACGCGCTGCGGTACCAGGAGTTCCTGGACCACATCGAGCCCAGCGAACGCCCGTACCACGAGGGCGACCCGGCCGCCGAACTGCGCGCTGCCCTGGCCTGCGGGCGCCGGGCGGGATAGGGCGCCGGGCCCGGTCGTTCCCGGACGGCGAGGACTGCGAGGACTGCGAGGACGGCGAGGACGGCGATGACGGTGACGGCCACAGCGGGTAACCGCAGGCACCCGGGCGGCCGTCCGGGCCGGTGGCCGTACTACGCGGCCGTGCGGGACCGTCCGCGTCGGCGGGCGAGCAGGGCGTGGCGCTCGTCCTCGGTCAGTCCGCCCCACACACCGTAGGGTTCCCGGACCTCCAGGGCGTACCGGCGGCACTCCAGGAGGACCGGGCAGCGAGCGCACACCGACTTCGCCGCCTGGTCACGTCGCACCGCCGCGGCCCCGCGCTCGTTGGTCGGGTGGAAGAAGACGCTGGTGTCGACGGTGCGGCAGGCCCCCTGCAACTGCCAGGACCAGTGGTGCTCGAATGCTCCGGGAAGGCGTTTGACGTCAGCCACGAGAGGCTCCTTCCGAATGGGTGGCCGTTACCACCCGCTCGTCTATCCCGATCCGTGGGGCACATGCCCGGCCGCCGCCGGATTCCGTTCGGGGAGCCATGACGGGAAGGTCCCCCGCCGGAGGACGTTTCGACCCGCTGATTCAGGGCAGCGGCTCGGCACCGAAGGACGAGGAGGACCTGATGTCAACCGGGACCCTCATTGCGATCATTGTCCCCGTCGTGGTCGTGCTGATCCTGATCGGCGCGGTGCTGTGGTTCGTGAACCGCCGCCGCCGACTGCGGGAACAGTTCGGCCCGGAGTACGAGCGCGCCGTCCGCCGTTCCGGCAGCCAGCGGTCCGCCGAGCGGGAGCTGCGGGAACGGGAACAACGCCACGAACAGCTGAGTATCAGGCCGCTGTCGGTGGACACGAGACAGCAGTACGCCCAGGACTGGACGCGGGTCCAGCAGGAGTTCGTCGACCGGCCGGGCGAAGCCGTCCAGCACGCCGACCGGCTGGTCACCCTGTTGATGCACGACCGCGGCTACCCCACCGAGAACTACGAACAGCAGCTTCGGGACCTGTCCGTCGAACACGGGCGGACGCTGGAGCACTATCGCGCGGCCCACACGATCAACGCCTCGGCCCAACGGAACGACGCCACCACCGAGGAACTCCGGGGCGCGATGGTGCACTACCGCGCGCTGTTCACGGAGCTCCTGAACGGTGACGAGCCGCCCGGCCGGGGCACGAAGACCGAACGGAGATGACAGGCATGTCGCGGATGCACTTCGACGACAAGGGCCGGATGACCACCGAGAACACCCCCGCAGCCGACGACGAACACCGGACCGGGCCCGCGGAGCAGGCCGCCACGGCGTTCGGCTCCGAGGAACACGAGGGAGGGACACAGCGGGCCGTCTTCCCGGGCGACGCCACCGACCGGCCGCCCGGCGAGGAGCAGGGGTACGACACTCCCGCCCCGGACGGCCCGGAACGGAGCACCGACCCGACGGAGAACGGCACCGAAAACACCGGTGGCACCGAAAACACCGGTGGCACCGAAAACACCGGTGACACCGGAAACACCAGCGGCACCGAAAGTACCGGTGACACCGAAAGCACCGGTGACACCGGAAACACCAGCACCGACTCGCCCCAGCCCGGCACCGGCCCGGACGGGACGGGCGCTCACACGACCAGGGCCGAGGAGGGCGAGACCACGGACCGGTCGGACGACGACCGCGGCCAGGACCGCGAACCGCTGCTCCCGGCCGCCGAGACCCAGGAACTGCGCGAGCGCTGGCAACAGGTGCAGACGGACTTCGTCGACGATCCCCGTCAGGCCGTCCACACGGCGGACGGCCTCGTAGCCGACCTCATGCAGCGGCTGGCGGACTCCTTCGCCGAGCGCCGCCACAGCCTGGAGAGCCAGTGGAACCGCGGTGACGCGGTCGAGACCGAGGAACTGCGGGTCGCCCTCCAGCAGTACCGCACCTTCTTCAACCGTCTGCTGCAGAGCTGAGTGAGGAGGGTCCGCCCGCGGCATAAGCTGCCCGGGTGGAACGTACGCCCCCGAACCCGGTGCCGTCGCCGGTGCTGCCCGAGCTGCCGTTGCAGGAGCTGGAGTGCTTCTCCGTCCTGGTGCACCAGTTGCACTTCGGGCGGACGGCGGAGCTGCTCGGGGTCTCGCAGGGGCGGGTGTCGCAGCTGATCAAGCGGCTGGAGGGCCGGGTCGGTGCGGCGGTGTTCGAACGCACCAGCCGCCGGGTCGAGTTGACCGAGCTTGGCCGGGCTCTGGCCGCGCAGGTGGTGCCCGCCTTCGCGCGGCTGCGGGAGGGGTACGAGGACGCCCGGGCGCGGGCCGCGGCGGCCGACCGGCCGCTGCGGATCGGGTTCCAGTGCGCGGTGTACGAGCCGGTGGCGCGGGCGATCGGGCGGTTGCCGGAGGGCGCCGCGCAGCTGGTGGAGCTGCCTTGGGGGGATCCGTTCTCGCACCTCGGCCGGGGCGAGATCGACCTGGCGATCGCGCTCGCCCCGTGCCGGGAGCCGGGGTTGGAGGTGCTGCTGGAGTTCTCCCGGCAGCCTGTCTTCGTCGCGGTGGCCGCCGCGCAGCGCCTGGCCTCGGCGGAGAGCGTCTCGGCCGAGGAGCTGGCCGCGCTGCCGCTTATCGAGCCGCGCGGCGCGGCGCCCGAGTACTGGCGGCTGGCCAACGCCCCGCGGCGTACGCCGAGCGGGCGGGAGCTGGCCTATCCGGCGGGTGCCGCCACCGTGCAGGAGGGGCTGTCGATGGTGGCCAGCACCCGCTGGGGGCTGTTGCTGTGCGAGGTCAGCACGCGCTACGTGCCGCGGCCGGACATCCGCTACCTGCCGGTGCCGGAGCTGGAGCCGACCGCCCTGCAGGTGGTGCAGAGCGGGAGCCGGCCGCACCGGCTGGCCGGCCGGTTCGTGGAGCTGCTGGTGGCCGAGGTCAGTTGACCTGACCGCGGACCGGGCGGGTGAGGACGCTGAGCAGCAGTCCGGCGGCGGTCAGTGCGGCCGCGGTGAACAGGACGGCGTGGTTCCCGGCCCGGTCGACGACCAGCCCGCCGGCCAGCGAGCCGAGCGCGATGCTCGCGTTGAACACGCCCGCCCAGACGGCCGCCGAGGCCTCGATCCGGCTCGGGTCGGCGGTGCGGACCCAGGTCTGGGTGGAGATCGACACCCCGCCGTACGAGGCACCCCAGACGACCAGGACGAGCAGCACGGTGACGACGCTGCCGATGGCGGACGGTAGCAGGGCCGCGGCCAGGGTGACGCCGGAGAGGGCGAGGGCGACGGCGGGCTTGGGGCGGCGGCCGGACAGCGGGCCGAGGGTGAAGTTCCCGGCGACGCCGGCCAGCCCGTACACCAGCAGGCAGGTGGCGATGACGCCGCTGCTCAGGCCCGCGTCGGCTTCGAGGACCGGGCGGACGTAGGTGTAGCCGGCGAAGTGGCCGAGGACGACGAACGCGGTGATGGCGGTGCCGGCGGCGACGCCCCGGTTGCGCAGGGCGCCGGTGAGGCCGTCCAGCCGGCCGCGCTCGGTGACGGGCAGAGCGGGGAGGGTGGCGGCGAGCACGGCGGCGGAGACGGCACCGAGCAGGGCGAGCGCCCAGAACGCGGCGCGCCAGTCGAGCAGCGCGGCGAGGTAGGTGCCGAGCGGGACGCCCAGCACGGAGGCGATCGAGACGCCGGAGAAGATCAGCGTCATGGCGAGCGCGGTGCGGGGGCCGTCGACGAGGCGCGGGCCGAGGCTCGCGGCGAGGCCCCAGACGACGCCCATGGCGGCGCCGAGCAGGATGCGGCCGAGGGCCAGGACGGGGAAGTTCGGGGCCAGGGCGCTGATCGCGTCGGCGAGGCCGAGCAGCAGCATGAAGGCGATCAGGACGGCCCTGCGGTCGCGCAGGCCGACGAGCACCGGGGTGAAGGGGGAGAGGACGGCGGCGATCAGGCCGGTGATGGTGAGGGAGAGGCCGGTGGTGCCGTCGGAGACGCCGAGGCTGTGGGACATGGGGGTGAGCAGGCCGACCGGCATCATCTCGGAGGACACCACGGTGAAGGTGGCCAGGGCGACGGCGAGGACGGGTGACCAGCGGTGGCCGGTGGGTGGGGCGCTCGGGGGTGCGAGGGTTTCCGCATTCGTCATGCGGTCAGCTCACCAGCGGGCGGGAGGGCCGAACAAGATCGAATAGCTCATCGACCGATTAGCCGGGCTCATTGATCCGGGACGGTTGGGCCGGTGTCGCCTGCCGCACGTGCAACAGGCGACACCGGCCGGACCGTCACTCCGCCGGGGCGATCCGATAGCCGCCGCGCGCCGAGTGGAGGGCCAGCGCCTCGACTGGGCAGTACTCCACCGCCTCGGCCAGCCCGTCCGTCAACTCCGCGCCCCCGTCGGCGTATTCGGCCACCGGGCGGGCCCGTCCGTCGGCGTCCAGGGCCAGTGATTCGGGGGCGCTCAGGGCGCACATCCCGGAGCCGATGCAGCGGTCGCGGTCGACCCGGACCACCACCGGCTCCGTCTCGGCGGAGCCCGTCACCAGGTGACCCGCAGCGCGTTGGGACTGCGGGTGAGCAGCCCGCGCCGCCAGTCGATGTCCTGGACCGGGTCGGCCATCCGCAGCGCGGGCAGCCGTCGGGCGAGCCGGTGCAGGGCGAGTTCGAGCTCCATCCGGGCCAGCCAGGCGCCCAGGCAGTGGTGCGGTCCGGCGCCGAAGGTGAGCGTCGGCGCGGCCAGCGGGGAGAACAGCTCGGTGCGCAGGTCCCCGGTGAAGACCTCCGGGTCCTGGTTGGCGGTGCCGGTGTCGGCGGCGACGACGCTGCCGGCCGGGATGACCACCCCGCCGATCTCGACGTCCTCCACCGTGCGGCGCAGCAGCCCGGGCATGTGCTCCGCGGCGTCCCCGAGCGGGACGGCGCGTAGGATCTGCTCGGTCGCGGCGGCGGCGCTGGCCTCGTCGGAGGCGAGCCGCTGCCAGGCCTCGTGGCCGTCCTGGAGCAGGTAGACCAGGGCGTTGCCGAGGCTGGTCATGGTGGTCTCGTGCCCGGCCACCACAAGGCCGATGACCAGCGCGATCAGCTGGCCCTCATTGATCGAGCCGTCCTCGGCGGCGGCCGCGAGCAGGCTGCTGACCAGGTCCTCGCCCGGGTCGGCGCGGCGCTCGGCGATCACCTCGGCGCCGAAGGCGGCGAACTCGGCCATCGCCGTGCCGATCGCCTCGGCGCCGTAGGCGGTGGTGGAGAGCGCGTGGTCGCTCCAGTGCGCGAGGCGCTTGCTGTCGAGGTTGTCCAGGCCCATCAGGCGGCTGATCACCGCGACCGGCAGCGGACGGGTGTAGGCGCCGACGAGGTCGGCGGGGGAGCCCCGGTCGATCAGCTCGTCGATCAGCGACTCGACCACCGAGGCCACCCAGGGCTTCCAGCGGGCGATCGCGCGCGGGGTGAACGCCCGTTGCACGGTGCGGCGCAGCCGCTGGTGCTCGGTGCCGTCGATGTTCAGCATGCTCTGCGGGTCGTCCAGGATGTTCGGCGTGACCATGAGCGGCGGGGCGTCCGGTGCGTAGAGCAGGGCGCGGCCCAGGCGCGGGTCGGTCAGCACCTGCCGGACGTCGGCGTGCCGACTGACCAGCCAGACCGGGGTGCCGGTGGGCAGCGCGGCGAGTCGGGGCGGGCCGGGTTCCAGGTGGCGCAGGCAGTGCATCGGGGGGAGCGGGGCGGTGCCGGTGCCGGCACCGGTCGCACTGTTCTCGGTGGACATCCGTACTCCAGACTCCAGGGCAGGGGCCGCGCGGGGCGGCCCGACGGGGGGTGGATCCGGGGTTTGGTGCGGGGACGGGCGGTTCGGCCGGGGCGGCTCGACTCAGGGCCGGCGGTGCGCGTGGTGCCGGGTGGTGCGGTGGGACGGGGAATGCTGCCCGCACGGGGGCGCGGGCCGTGCGCGGGATGGCGCGAAACGTGCGGGGGCGTACGGTCGGTGCGCGCCCGGCACGCGCGGCGCGCGGTGGCGTGCCGTCAGGTGGGACGGATGTGCTGAGCGTGGTCGCGTGGACCGTCTCAGCTACGACCGTACGTGGACGGCGCGGCGCCCGTCTGCGGCACTTCCAGCCAACGGCGGCGCTTTCCGGGCAGTTCGCAGCACGCTGACGGGAGCTCAGCGCCGCCCGCGCGCCCCTCGGTGCCGGGCCGCGCGGGGGCGGGCGCCGCGTCGGCGGCCGACCGGGTGGGCGCTACCCTTCGTAGGCTGTCTTTCAGCAGTGCTTCTACAGTTCTCCCGCAGTCCTTCTGCAGTCATTCTGCGGTCGTTCTGCGGTCGTTTGTCGCAGGTCACGCCGGTGCAGAGCCGCATCGGCCGACGGAGGTGGAATCGGATGGCCCAGCAGGTCAAGGCAGTCATCGCGCGCGCCAAGGGTGCGCCCGTGGAGGTGACCACGATCGTGGTGCCGGACCCGGGGCCGGGCGAGGCGGTGGTCCGGATCCAGGCCTGCGGTGTCTGCCACACGGACCTCCACTACCGCGAGGGCGGCATCAACGACGAGTTCCCGTTCCTGCTCGGCCACGAGGCCGCGGGCATCGTGGAGTCGGTCGGCGAGGGCGTGACCGAGGTCGAGCCCGGCGACTTCGTCGTCCTCAACTGGCGCGCGGTGTGCGGCCAGTGCCGCGCCTGCAAGCGCGGTCGCCCGCAGTACTGCTTCAACACCCACAACGCGAAGCAGAGGATGACGCTGCTGGACGGCACCGAGCTGTCCCCGGCGCTGGGCATCGGCGCCTTCGCCGAGAAGACCCTGGTCGCGGCCGGGCAGTGCACCAAGGTCGACCCGGCCGCCGAGCCGGCCGTCGCCGGGCTGCTGGGCTGCGGCGTGATGGCGGGCCTCGGCGCCGCGATCAACACCGGCAACGTGGGCCGCGGCGACACCGTCGCCGTTATCGGCTGCGGCGGCGTCGGCGGGGCGGCCGTGATGGGCTCCCGGCTGGCCGGCGCGTCGAAGATCATCGCGGTGGACATCGACGACCGCAAGCTGGAGACGGCCCGTAAGCTCGGCGCGACCCACACCGTCAACTCCCGCACCACCGACCCGGTCGAGGCGATCCGCGAGCTGACCGGCGGCAACGGCGCGGACGTCGTGGTGGAGGCGGTCGGCCGCCCCGAGACGTACCAGCAGGCCTTCTACGCCCGCGACCTCGCCGGCACCGTGGTCCTGGTCGGCGTGCCGACCCCCGAGATGACCCTCGAACTGCCGCTGCTGGACGTCTTCGGCCGCGGCGGCGCGCTCAAGTCCTCCTGGTACGGCGACTGCCTGCCCTCCCGGGACTTCCCGATGCTGATCGACCTGTACCTCCAGGGCCGGCTGGACCTCGGTGCCTTCGTCACCGAGACCATCGAACTCGACGCGGTGGAGCAGGCCTTCGAGCGCATGCACCACGGCGACGTCCTCCGCTCGGTGGTGGTGTTCTGATGGCCGCCCGGATCGACCGGCTGGTCACCGCCGGGACCTTCGAACTCGACGGCGGCAGCTGGGAGGTGGAGAACAACGTCTGGATCGTCGGCGACGACGAGGAGGCGGTGGTGATCGACGCCGCGCACGACGCCGACGCCATCGAGGCCGCGCTCGGCGGGCGCCGACTGCTGGCGATCGTCTCCACCCACGCCCACAACGACCACGTCGACGCCGCCCCGGCCCTGGCCGAGCGCACCGGCGCGCCGATCCTGCTGCACCCGGACGACCTCCCGCTGTGGAAGCTCACCCACCCCGAGCGGTTGCCGGACGGCGAACTCGCCGACGGCCAGCGGATCGAGGTGGCAGGCACCGAGCTGACCGTGCTGCACACCCCGGGCCACGCGCCGGGCGCGGTCTGCCTGTACGCGCCCGGGCTCGGCACCGTGTTCACCGGCGACACCCTGTTCCACGGCGGCCCGGGCGCGACCGGTCGCTCGTTCTCGCACTTCCCGACCATCATCGACTCGATCCGCGAGCGACTGCTGTCCCTCCCGGCCGACACGGTGGTGCGCACCGGCCACGGCGACCCGACCACGATCGGCGCCGAGGCCCCGGCCCTGCCGGAGTGGATCGCCCGCGGCCACTGACCCCGTACCGGTACGGCCCCCCGGGAATTTGATCACTTTCCGGGGGCCGTACCATCGCGATCATGGCCCACGACCCGCGCGACCTCGACGACGCCTTCCTCGCCTTCTGGCGCGAGCGGCACATCTCCACCCTGACCACCACCCGCCCGGACGGGACCCCGCACGTGGTGCCGGTCGGCGTCACCTTCGCCCCGACCACCGGCACGGCCCGGGTCATCACCAGCCGCACCAGCCGCAAGGCCCGCAACGTCGCGGCCGCCGGGCCCGAGGGCCTGCCGGTCGCGCTCTGCCAGGTCGACCGCGCACGCTGGTCCACCCTGGAGGGAACGGCCGTCCTGCGCGACGAGCCCGAGCAGGTCGCCGACGCCGAGCGCCGCTACGCCGAGCGCTACCGCACGCCGCGGGAGAACCCGGACCGGGTGGTCATCGAGATCACCGTCCAGCGCGTCCTCGGCCGCGCCTGACGGCCACCGGGCCCCTCACTCCGCGAGCGCCGGGGCGATCCTGCGCAGCACCGACGGCCAGCCCTGCCCCATCCCCTGGTGAGCCTGCCGACCCATCGGAGTGTCCAGGTCGAACCCCGCGTGCTCCAGCAGCAGCCGCGTCCCGTGCCCCTCGGGCACCAACCGCCAGGTGACGGTGGTGTCCAGCGACCCGGCGGCGAAGCTGTACCGCAACAACCGCTCCACCTCCACCTCGACCACCTCGCACGGCTGCTGCCCCCACGGCCCCATGTCCAACGTGAACCGGTGGCCCACCACCGCCTTCACGTCCCCGGCGGCCCACCACCGCGCGTGCAGCTCCGGATCGGTCAACGCCTCCCACACCCGCGCCGGCGGGTACGGCAGGAACTCGTCGCAGTGGATCGCGGCCTTCTCGGTCATGAACTCTCCTCGTCCAGGAGCTCGTACAGCGAACGCGTCCGCGTCCGCGTCCGCCAGTAGTGCTCAAACGGGTGGAGCCAGTCCTCGACCTCGACCAGAGGCCCGGGCTCCAGGTGGTAGTACCGATGCCGCCCGTGCGGCTCCTCCCTCACCAGCTGGGCGTTCCGGAGCACCGCCGGATGCTCGGACACGGCCGGCCGGCGCTGGCTGCGCTCGTCCCCAGTTCGAGCTTCGATCTACGACGTCGCAGCGACGGGCTGGTGGACCGAGCCGCCCGGAGGAACACGGCTGAAACGCTCTCTGCTCTGGGGCCGTCGGCGTTGTGTCGACGGCCCCGGACCCGGCCTCGCGGCCGAAGTCGAGCTCGATCGCCGGGCCCATCGGGCCGCGGGCGCGGCCGATCAGCTGGTCCAGTGGGCTGCCGGACATCCGTTTCACCCCGCTGCTTGTGCTTCTGGGCCGATCGGACTGGTGAGGTAATGGTCGCGCACCTTGTCGGTGACGACCAAACGAAGGGTCGGCTGGAGAACGGGCGCATCGGGGATGGCGTCCCACTTGGCAAAAGGCCACCAGCGGCTGTGCGCGGCCAGCAGCATCCGCTCACCGTGCTCGACTTCGCCGCGGGTCGCATACCATCCCGCCATCCACAGGCAGATGGAGTACTGCTCTGGCTCCACTCCCGTGTCGGTGAGCAGTTGGTGCGCTCTCGCGAAGTCGTTGGTCTCAGACAGCGCCTCCCACACCAGCCGGCGCTGCTTCCTGTCGAGTTCGAGGTAGTTGCGGTCGACGAGTCCCGCGCCGATGACGCCGTCCAGCGGACGAACCGGCTCGCCCCAGTCGCTGTGGCAGGGAAGGAGGGCTTCCACGCCCTGTCGGGGCAGTTCCTGGGAGAACCAGTCGAGGTCCCTCCGTAGAACGGCCGCGGCCTCCCATACCGGCCCCCGATGTTCCCGCACACGGCCGCCGTGGTCCACCACGCCGGGGCGGGCACCGCCGGAGCGGGCCTGCGGGCCGGAGTGCCCGCCGTGCCCGTCCCCGTGATGGCCGACCAGCCGTTCTGGGCGGCCCGTCTGCACCGGCTGGGAGTCGCCCCTCGGCCGATCCCGTTCCACGACCTCACCGCTCAGAACCTCGCAGCCGCGATCACGGCCGCCCTGGCCGAGCCGCTCCGCCGCCGTCCTCGGCCGTATCCACGAAGGATTCGACCACTGACCGGGCAGGAGGCCGGGATCAGTTGTACATGCCCCAGGAGAGCCCGCCGTAGTTGTCGATGATCTGGGTCCGGACGGAGTGGCCCGGGCCGTCGTAGATCCACGGGGACTGGGCGCCGCTGTAGGAGTCGTACCGGATCTGGCCGTTGTCCCAGACCAGGAACTGGCAGTGGCCGTTGGTCCGGGTCGGGTCGATGGCCTGGAAGTCGTGGTACAGGCCGTCGGTGTAGAGACGCGGCTCGATCTTCTGCACGGCGTCGCAGTTCGGGGTGGAGGGCATCGGGAAGTCGCCCTCGACGGCGAAGGCCGGCGTGGACGTGGTCAGGGCGAGGACGGCGCCCGCGCCGAGGACGGCGAGGGTGGTCCGCAGCGGAGTACGGCGAGGCAGCACGGTGTGGTTCCCCCGGCAATCGGTACCCGGCACACGCGTCGGCGGACGGTTCCGCCGGGGTACGGCCGGACGGGGCGATGCTGCCAGCGGCCGATCGCGGTGACAAGGGCCTGTTTTCGGACGCTCGGGCGCTTTCGGGGTCACAAGGTGAAGGCCTCCAGATGGTCGAGGCGCACGAAGTGGGCCTGCGGGCTTGCCCGGTGGTTCGACGGTCAGCCGAGGGCGGTGACGACGGCCTTGGTCGCCTCGGCGATCAGGGCGTCGTCGGAGGTGGCGTCGGGCTTGCCGCGGTCGGACAGCACGACCAGGACGATCGGGCTGCGCCCGCCGGAGGGCCAGGCGACGGCGACGTCGTTGCGGGTGCCGTAGCCCGCGGTGCCGGTCTTGTCGCCGATCTTCCAGTCGGCGGGCACGCCCGCGCGGATGTACGGGGCGCCGGTGGTGTTGCCGACCAGCCAGTCGGTGAGCAGCCGGCGCCGGTCCTCCGTCAGGACGTCGCCGAGGACGTAGCGGCGCAGGTCGGCGGCGAAGGCGCGGGGCGTGCTGGTGTCGCGGGGGTCGCCCGGGGTCGCCTCGTTCAGGGTGGGCTCGGTGCGGTCGACGTTGGTGGTCGGGTCGCCGAGCTCGCGCAGGGTCCGCTGGACGGCCTCCGGGCCGCCGAGTTCGGCCATGACGAGGTTGGCGGCCGTGTTGTCGCTGTACTGGATGGCGGCGGCGGCCAGGTCACGCAGCTTCATGCCGGTGGCCACGTGCTGGGAGGTGACCGGCGCCCACTGCAGCACGTCCTCCTGGCGGTAGGTGACCACCTTGTCCAGCTCCTCGTCGGTCGCCCCGCGCAGCAGGGCCCCGGCGGCGAGCGACTTGATCGTCGACGCGAAGGCGAAGCGCTCGTCGGGCCGGTAGGCGACCTCCCGGCCGCTGCCGGTGTCCACCGCGTACACGCCGAGGCGGGCGGCGAAGTGCTGCTCAAGTCCCTTGAAGGCAGCATCGGTCGGGCGGGCGGAGGCCGTGACGGTGGTGGCCGCGGCCGCCGCCGGAGTGCTGGCGCCGCCGGAGCTGCCGTGCCCGCAGCCGGTCGTCAGGGCCGCCGCGAGCAGGGCGACGGCGGGCAGGGCGGTACGGGGGTGCCGGAACGCGGACGTCATCGGTGGTCTCCAGATCAGGGGTACGGGAAGGCCGGCCGATCCGGCCGTGGCCTCAGCTAAACAGGCCGCCAGGACTCCAGTCCAAGACCGTTATGGTGAAAGGATCGATAAGGAACTGCCTATGATTGCTGCTCATGGACCTGTTGGGGCACCTCCGCCACTTCCGCGTCGTTGCCGAGGAACGGCACTTCGGGCGCGCCGCCGAGCGGCTGCGGATCGCCCAGCCCTCGCTGTCCCAGCGGATCCAGCGGCTGGAACGCGAACTCGGCGTCACCCTGTTCGACCGCGGTCCGCGCGGGGTCGCGCTCACCCCGGCGGGCCGGCTGCTGCTCGACGAGGCGGAGGAGGTGCTGGAGTGCTCCGCCCGTCTGCTGGCCGTCGCGGCCGACCTGCGCACCGGCCGGGCGGGCACCCTGCGCGCGGCCGTACCGCCCGACCTCGGACCGGCCGCCCTGGCCGCGCTGCTCACCGGCTTCGACAGCGCCTCCCCGGGCACCCGGCTCGACCTGCGCGAACTGCCGGTCGCGGCCGCGGTGCGCGAACTCGCCCAGTACACGGTGGACGTCGCCGTCGTCCGCCACCCCTGCCCGGCCGCAGGCCTGGCCTTCGGGCCGGTCCTGCACCAGCCGCTGGGCGTGCTGCTCGCCGCCGACGGCCCGAACGCGGACCGCCCGGACGTGGCGGTGGCGGAGCTGACCGGGCGGCGCCTGGTGCTCTTCCCCCGCGCCACGGCCCCGGCGCTGTACGACGAGATGCTCACCACCCTGGCCCGGCACGGCTGCACCCCGGAGGCGGTCGTCGACCCGCCCGGCCCGGACGTCGCGGGCGCGCTGGTGCTCACCGGCAGCGCCGTCGCCCTGGTGCCGCGCACCGTTGCCCCGCCGGGTACAGTCTGGCGTCCGCTCACCGGCACCCCGCTGACCTGGCGCACCTCCACCGCCTGGCCGGCCGGGTGCGACGGGCCCGCCGTCCGCCTGTTCGCCGAGGCCGCCCACCGGGCACTGACCGAATCCGGCGGCCTGCTGCCCCAGCCGCCCAACCGCCCGCTCTTCCCCCGGCCCGCAATGGAGTTCCCGCTGTGACCAGCGACCGCACGACCAGCGACCGCACGACCAGCGACCGCACGACCAGCGACCGCACGACCAGCGACCGCACGACCAGCGACCGCACCACCGGCCCCGCCGGTACCCGCGCCGCCCGCGCCCGCATCACCGCCGCCTTCGCCGAAGCGGGCGTCACCGGCCTGCTGCACGCCCGCGACCTCGACACCGGCGCCGAGCTCGCCCTCGGCGCCGACACACCCGTCAGCACCGCCAGCGTCCACAAGCTCTGCCTCCTGGTCACGCTGTTCCGCGAGGCGGCCGCCGGACGGATCGACCTGACCCGGCCGGTTGACCTCCCGGCCGCCGGCCGCACCCCGGGAGGCACGGGTCTGTCGGCCATGCTCGACGCTGCCCGGCTCTCGCTGCGCGACCTCGCCTACCTGACCGTCGCGGTCAGCGACAACGCCGCCGCGGACGTGCTCTGGGACGAGATCGGCCTGGGCACCGTCAACCGCACCATGGCCGAGCTGGGCCTGACCCGCACCGTCGCCGTCCACACCGTCCGCGAGCTGTTCGCCGCCCTCGCCGAGGACACCGGCCCGGACTCCCCGGTCGACCCCGCCGTCGTCGCCCGGCTCAGGGTCCTCGACCCGGCCTTCACCAACCGCAGCACCGCCCGCGAGATGACCGCCCTGCTCGCCGCCCTCTGGCACGGCGACGCCTGCCCCGGCGAACCCGGCGCCGCCCTGCGCCGCCTGCTCGGCCTCCAGGTCTGGCCGCACCGGCTGGCCTCCGGCTTCCCGTTCGACGACGTCCGCGTCCACGGCAAGACCGGCACCCTGCCCACCCTGCGCCACGAGGTCGGCGTCGTCGTGTACCCCGACGGCGGCCGCTACGCCCTGGCCGTCTTCACCCGCGCCGCCGCCACCACCATCACCCTCCCCACCGCCGACGCCGCCATCGGCACCGCCGCCCGCCTCGCCGTCGACGCCCTGCGCCTCATGGCCGGCTGAAGGGCGGCAGGCCCGAAGCCGGCCGGGCGGCGCCTGGACCGTCGAGCCGGTGCGGTGGCCGTCGCGTGGGCCCGGCCGGCGGTTCTAGGCTGGACGGCATGGGTGTGCCCGTGGCGGGTCTCGGCGGTACGGCGGCCGATGTGGTCGGCCTGGAGGTGCTGGTGCGGCTGCTGGCCGGGCGGGGGGTGGTGGTGCTCAGCGGGGCCGGGTTGTCGACGGAGTCGGGGATCCCGGACTACCGGGGGGAGACGGGCAGCCGTCGGCGTGGGGTGCCGATGACGTACCAGGAGTTCACCGGGAGCGAGGCGGCCCGGCGGCGGTACTGGGCGCGCAGCCATGTGGGGTGGCGGACGATCGCGGGGGCGGAGCCGAACGCCGGGCACCGGGCGGTGGAGCGGTTGCGGCGGTCGGGGCACGTGTCGGCGGTGATCACCCAGAACGTGGACGGCCTGCACCGGGCGGCCGGGACGCGCGGGGCGGTGGAGCTGCACGGCGGGCTGCACCGGGTGGTGTGCCTGGCGTGCCGGCGGACCGGTTCGCGCGAGGAGCTGGACCGGCGGCTGGAGGAGTTGAACGGCGGTTTCCGGGACGGCCCGGCGCGGGTGAATCCGGACGGTGACGCCGAGTTGTCGCAGGATCTGGTGGACGGGTTCCGGATCGCCCCCTGCGCGGGGTGCGGGGGAGTGCTCAAGCCGGACGTGGTCTTCTTCGGCGAGAGCGTGCCCAAGCCGAGGGTCCAGCGCTGCTACGAACTCGTGGACGCGGCACAGGCGTTGGTGGTCCTCGGCTCCTCGCTCACGGTCATGTCGGGGCTGCGCTTCGTCCGTCACGCCGCCCGCGCGGGCACGCCCGTGGCGATCGTGAACCAGGGCGCGACCCGTGGCGACGAGCTGGCCGCGGCCCGGGTCGCCCTGCCGCTGGGCGCGGTGCTGACCGAGGCGGCCCGGCGGGTCAGGGCCGGGTAGCGAGGGCGCGCAGGGAGGCCTTGAGGGCGGCGACGAAGCGCTCCCGGGTGGCCTCGTCGACCAGGTCGAGGGAAAGGTAGGGGTTGAGGTCCTCCAGCTCGACGAGGAGCAGCTCGCCCTCGGCGGTGCGGCAGGCATCGACCCGCTGGATGCCGTGCTCGACGGTGTTCCAGGCGATGAAGCGCTGGGCGAACTCCAGGTCGGCGGCGGTGGGCTCGTACGGTTCGAGGCGCCAGCGCTGCTCGGGGTCCGGGGCGTGCAGCGCGTACTGGAAGGCGTCGTCGACGAAGTAGAACGAGACCTCGTAGGCGAACCGGATCAGCGGCTGGACCAGGACGTCCTCGTCGTACGGGACGGTGTCGAGCTGCTCGCGGGGGACGACCCGCAGGCCGATCGAGTCGGCGCCGAGCTTCGGCTTGACGACGTACTCGGGGACGACGGGCAGCCGGGGGAGGTCCTCGGCCCGGTCGACGGTGGGGATGACGGGGTACCCGGCGGCGGTGAGGTCGAGCAGGTACCGCTTGCCGGCCATGTCGGCGCGCCCGGTCAGCTGGGTGTACACCCGGGCACCGCGTTCCAGCGCCTGCTTGCGGAAGTCCTCGTACTCGGCGCGGTAGTTGAGCACCGGGCCGCTGTTGCGGACGAGCACCACGTCGAAGGAGTCCAGCAGCGCGGCGGCGTCCAGCGGGTGGCACAGGGCGACGTCGAAGTCCTCGCGCAGACGGGCGGAGAGCCGGATGTCCTCGTCGCAGTACCGGCGGCCCCGGGCCTGGTAGGCCAGGTCGGTGACGAGCAGGACGCGGGGCTGGGCGGCGGCAGGCATGGTTCTCCTGAAGATCATCTGATCAGCTCAGCCTACCTTGCGTCCTGTCCCCGGTGGCCCGCGGACGGCGGCCGGGGGGTACGGGGGGTGCGCGGGGCCTCCGCGCAGTCCGGGCGCCGCACCGGGGCCTCCGCCACCGGGATGCGCGGCAGGGCGTACGGGTGCTGGTCGCGCAGGTAGCCGATGAGGTGCTCGCGCAGCCGGCAGCGCAGCTCGAAGGCGTCGCTGCCGTTCGCCGCCGTGGCCAGCACCCGGACCACGATGGTGGTCGGAGTGGTGTCGACCACCTGGAGGGCACTGCCCAGGCCGTCCCACAGCTCGCTCTTGGCCAGGTAGTCCTCGAACTCCTCCCGCAGCAGCCCGACCGGCGCGTGGTGGTCGAGGTGGAGCAGCGCGGTGCCGGTGATCCGGCTGGAGCGGCGGGACCAGTTCTCGAACGGGCGGCCGACGAAGTACGACATCGGCATCACCAGCCGCCGCTGGTCCCAGGTCTCGATCACCACGGCCGTCAGGGTGATCTCCTCCACCGTCCCCCACTCGCCGGCCACCACCACGACGTCACCGATCCGGGCCAGGTCGCCGAAGGCCATCTGCACCCCGGCGAAGACGTTGGCGAGCGTGCTCTGCGCCGCCACACCCGCCACCACGCCGACCAGCCCGGCGGAGGCCAGCAGGCTCGTACCGACGCCGCGCACCGCCGGGAAGGTCATCAGGACGGCACCCAGGGTGACGACCGCGACGACCGCCTGGCAGATCCGGCCGAGCAGACTGGCCTGGGTCCGGGCGCGGCCCGCCCAGGCCGGCTCCCGGCGGTACACGGCGAGCCGGGCGGCGCCGTCCACCAGGATCGCCACCAGGCGGGCGCACAGCCAGCCACCGGAGGTGATCGCGAGGATCACGGCCAGGTGGCGCAGGCCCTCGCGGGCCTCGGGCGGGGCGTCGATCCACGGCTGCGCGGCGGAGAGCAGGAGGCACCCGGTCAGCGCCAGGACCGGGTGACGGCACCTGCGCAGCACCTCGGGGACGCCGCCGGCGCCCCAGGGGGCCGCCAGCCGCTGCGCCAGCACCTGGACGGCCCGGTCGAGGCCGTAGGTGAACAGGGCGGTTGCGAGGCCGGCGACGGCGAGGCGGAGCAGGCTCCACCACATGTGCTGCGCTCCTTTCGGGTTCCGGTGGCGGCCCGTCAACCGGGCTCGCGGACCGCCGGGGCAGGCGGTTCGGCCGGGCGGTCAGTCGGGCGGTTCGACCGGGTGGGGGCGGCCCGGGTGCGGCGTGGCCGGTTCGGGGACCGGGCCGGGTGCGGGCCGCGGCTCGGGCGGGGGGACGGGCGAGCCGGGCGGTGGCGGGGGGTCGGACACCAGGGGCGGGCCGGGCGTCGGCCTCGGCGGCGCCTCGGGCTCCGGCGCGGGAGGCGGGAGACCGGGCTGGGCGGGGGCGGTCGTCATGGCGGCGACTCCTCTCGGTGCGGTGAAGTGCGGTGCGGTTCGGTGAAGCGCGGTTCGGAGGGAGCGTGCGGTTCAGGCGGCCAGCAGGTCCTCCAGGCCCCGGTCCCAGTCGATCCAAGCGTGTTCCTGCCCCGGCGGGACGAGCCTGACGGCGGTGGCCAGGAACCGTGCGACCGCCCCGGCGGGGACGGCGAGCAGGGCGACGCCCTCCCGGCCGGAGAGCGCGATCAGCAGGTTGGTGTCGTCGAACGGGGTGACGTGGACGTCCCCCTCGCCGGAGGGCTCGTGCAGGCCGGCTAAGAGCAGGTCGCGCGAGAGCGACCACACCGCCTCGGCCTGGTAGGACGTGAAGTCCAGCTCCACCACGTGGGGTTCGGTGGCCCGGTAGGACCAGTGGACGTCCAGGTCCCGGCTGCGTTCGTCGCCGGTCATCAGTCGCATGGTGATCCGGGTGGTGAGACGTTCCATGGGAGGGTTCCCCTTTCCCGGGATTCGTCGGGCGGGGACGGCCGAGGGCTGTCCCCGCCCGTTCGTCTGTGGTGCCTGTCGGTCTGTCGGGTCGGGTCGGGTGGTGTCCGGTTCTCCCGGCGGGTCCTCCGGCTGCCCGGTCAGAGGATTCGGCCGCCGTAGAGCCGGTCGTAGTACGGCCCGAAGCGTTCGCGGGTGTCGTTCTCCTGGTGGGGCCCGGCGTCGTCGAGGTCGGGGCTGTGCCTGATCTCGTCCTTGGACCGGTCGACGTAGATCTTCTGCTCGCCGATCTCGATGCGCGTCACGGTTCCGGCCGGGAGCAGGACCCGCCGGCCGAAGATCCACGGCCCGGTGTCGACGACCAGGTACTGCTCTCCGACCTCCTCCGACAGCTTGTCGACCTTGCCGATCGCGCCGTCGGTGGCCTCGACGTGGAAGCCGACGAGGTCGGTGCCGGCGGTGTGCCCGGCGGCGGTGCGGAACTCCCAGATGCCGTGGCGCTCGTTCATGACTGCCTCCGTTCGTCCGAGTGCGTCGTACGGGCTCGGCTGCCCCCGATGTCGCGGTCCATGCCCCCGGATTCGCGATCCGTCGGCGGCCGTTCAGCCTGCGGGCGGTCCGCTGCTCTGCTCGACGTGGTGCTTGAAGTCGTTCAGGTCGTCGATGACCCGTCGGTCGACGAAGCCGAGCGCCTCGGCGAGGTGCGCCCAGAGCCCGTGCGGCTCGACCTCCAGCTGGAGCATCACCCGGGTGGTGCGGTCGTCGACGTGGTGGAAGGTGACCACGCCGCTGTGCCGCACCGGGCCGGTTCCGCCGTCCCAGGCCACCCGCTCGCCCTCCACCACCTCGGTGGTCACCGCCTCGAACTCCCGTCGCCCGCCCGCGGTTTCGACCACCCAGCTGCTGCTGCCGCGGCCGGACACGTCGACGCTGACCACCCCGCGCATGAAGTGCGGGAAGTCCTCGCAGTGCACCCAGTGCCGGTAGACCTCGCCGAGCGGCGCGGCCACCTCGACCGATTCCTCGATCCGTCCCATCGTCCCGGTCCCTCCTTCTCCTCCTCGGTCTCCGGTCCTGCACCGGGTCCGGGTGCCCCGATCCCCGCCGGGCATGCACGGCACGCGACCGGTACCGTGCGGACTGAGCCCGCCGCTCCACCGCCCGGCCGTTCGTTCACGCAATCCTCACAGCGCGAACCGGCATGCAACCGGCCTCGGCGGGTACCCGGGGACGGACCGTACGCCGAGGGGAAAGGACCGACATGGCCACGACCAGTGACGAACTCCTCCACCGCGTGACAGCTCCGGCTCCGGACGAGGCCTCGACGGTCGACGCGCCCGGCGCCGACCGCGCTGCCCTACCCGGGCTTCCGGGGCTTCCGGGGCTTGCAGGAGACCCGGAGCTCCCCGAGCTCGCCGACGTCGGGGATCCGCGCCAGGTCGCGCCCGGCGACGCCCGCGAGCTGACCAGGGTGCTGCTGGCCCGGCTGTCGACGCTGGAGGAGGGCACCGCCGAGTACTCGTACGTGCGGGCCACGCTCATCGAACTCAACCTGTCCCTGGTGCGGTTCGCGATCCGCCGGGTCGGCAACCGCCGGGAACCCGAGGAGGACCTGATACAGGTCGGCTCGCTCGGCCTGATCAAGGCGATCGACCGTTTCGACCCCGATCACGGCGCGGAGTTCGTCACCTTCGCCCTGCCGACCATCCTCGGCGAGATCCGCCGTCACTTCCGCGACGCCACCTGGGCCGTGCACGTGCCGCGCCGCCTGCAGGAACTGCGCATCACCCTGGCCAAGGCCCGGGACGTGCTGTTCCAGCGGCTCGGCCGCTCGCCGACCGTGGCCGAGCTCGCCGAGCACCTCGAACTGTCGCAGGAGCAGGTGGTCGAGGGCCTCGCGGCCGCCAACGGCCACACCGCCGGGTCCCTGGACGCCTCCGCGACCGAGGGCGAGGACGACCCCGGCCCGCTCGCCCAGCGCCTCGGCGAGGAGGATTCGAGGTTCGACACGCTGGAGAACCTGATCGTCCTCAAGCCCCTCGTTGCCGCCCTGCCGGAACGCGACCGGCTGATCCTGTCCATGCGCTTCGGCGAGGAGCTCACCCAGTCCCAGATCGGGGCCCGCCTCGGGCTGTCGCAGATGCACGTCTCCCGTCTCCTCAACCGCACGCTGACCAGCCTGCGCGCGGACCTCACCGCCAGCTGAGTCGGTCCCACGGTCATCAGGAACAGCCACGAGGCCACGCACGCCACCCACGGCCCGGCCACGGCCTGGCCCTTCAGCGGGTGGCTTGCGTAGGCTCGTGGGGCACACCCGTGGAGGGAACACGACGACGATGCATGCCGAGAAGACGATGCCCGCAGAGAACGAGTCCGTGACCGTGCCGCCGACCACCGCACCCTCCGACCCCTCCCGGACGGGCGACCCGTCCGGATTCGACCCGGCCGGGCCCGCCCTGGCCGTACGCACCTGGCACTCCGACACCCGGGCCGCCGTCTGCGCACTGGTGGGCGACCTCGACATCGAGACCCTGGAGCCTGCCCGCAGCACCCTCGACGACCTGGTGGAGCAGCACCCGTCACTGCTCGTCGTCGACCTCGCGGGCGTCGACTTCTGCGACTCCTCCGGCCTGAACCTGCTGCTGCAGACCAGGATGGCGGCCGCCGCGGCGGACGTGGCGTTCCGCCTCGCGGCGCCCTCCGTCACGGTCCAGCGGCTGCTGGAACTGACCTGCGCCGACACCGTGTTCTCGCTCCACCCGACCCTGGACGCCGCGCTCGCCGCACCCCGGTGAGCGCCGCGACCGGGCGGGGGCACGCATAATTCGGCAGTGGTCGGGAAACCGAGCAGACGAAGCGGAACACAGCGCCGAAACCGAAGGGGACCCCGCACATGACGACCAGTCGGGCAACCCTCGACGACGACCGGCCGGGCGCCGGCCCCACGCTGCCGCCCGGCGGCCAGCGCCGGCGCCTGCACCTCGCGGGGCTGCCGAAGCCCGTCGCCCGCGCCCGCGCGTACACCGCGCAGGCGGTCGCCGACTGGTCCTGGCCGACCAGCGCCTCCGGTGCCGAGGACGACATCGTGCTCCTGGTCGCCGAACTGGTCGCCAACGCCATGCTGCACGCCGGAGGCCCCATCGACCTGGTCCTCGACGCCTCCGAGGCACGGCTGCGGATCGAGGTCAGCGACCGCTCGACCGTCCTGCCCGAGCCGTGCCGCCCCCACCGCCCGGGCCTGCCCGGCGGGCACGGGCTCTTCATCGTCCAGAAGGCCGCCACCCGCTGGGGGGCGCTGCCGCACGGCGAGGGCAAGACGGTGTGGGCCGAGATCGACGCCCGGCCACCGCACCCCGGCCGCTGACCGCCCGCTGCGAACCCGCCCGTCGGGCTGAGGCCGGTGGCCGAGCCCCGCGGCTGAGGCCCGGGAAGGGAGGCGGTGTGGCGTCGGGAGTGGTGCGGAAGGCCCAATGTGCGGCAGGCGTGCGGTGTGCTTTCCGGTTGGCTCCGGCGCGTTGATCTAAATTGCCCGACCATGAGCGAAAATGTCGGAATCAGTCGTCGGTCGATGCTCAAGGCGATCCCCACCGCCGTCCTCGTGGCGGCGTCCGACGGGATCCTCTCCCGGCGCTACGCCGCCGCGGCACCCGCACCCTTCCCGCAGCCGGCCGTCCGGACCCGGCGGCCGGTGGCCGGCACCCCGGGGGCGGTGCTGGAGCAGACGCTCGACGTGCGGTTCACGGACACCGTCATCCCCGGCTACGGGACGGCCACCACCCGCACCTACAACGGGACGATCCCCGGACCGACCCTGCGGCTGCGCGCCGGGGACACCCTGCGGCTCACCCAGGTCAACGGCCTGCCGCCGAACGAGCCCTACAGCGGCGGCCACAACCGGCCGCACAACCTCAACAGCTTCAACCTGCACACCCACGGCCTGCACGTCTCCCCGTCCGGGGACGCCGACAACGTGCACCGCGAGTTCGCACCGCGCACCGCCGAGGAGGTCGACGCCGGCGCCCCGGAGCCGAAGTACGTCACGACCGTCGACATCCCGGCCGACCACCCGGCAGGCACCCACTGGTACCACCCGCACCTGCACGGGGCCACGTCCGTGCAGATCGTCGGCGGCATGGCCGGGGTCCTCATCGTCGAGGGCGACGTCGACGAGGTGCCCGAGATCGCGGCGGCCGCCGACATCGTCGTGTGCGTCAACGAGCTCAGGCTCAAGGACGGCAAGGTCCCCGACTTCACCTCCGGGAACGCGCTGGCCGCCGTCCCGGCGACGCTGACCGTCAACGGCGAGGTCAACCCCACTCTCACGCTGCGCCCGGGCGAGGTGCAGCGCTGGCGGGTGGTCTGCGCGACGGCCTTCACCGCGCTGCCGCTGCGGCTCACCGACGGCAAGCAGAACCTGACCCTCCACCAGATCGCCCTGGACGGCGTGACCTTCCCGGCCACGGTCGCCACCGACAGCCTGCGCCTGGCCATGGGCAACCGGGCCGACGTGCTGGTCCGCGGCGGCGACCCCGGCAGCTACGAACTGCGGGCCGACGGGGTGTCCGAGCCGCTGATGACCGTCGAGGTGACGGGCCCGGCCGTCGAACCGCCGATGGAGCTGCCGACCACCCTGCCGGCCGGCAAGCCCTTCCTCGACGAGGGCGACATCGCCAACCCGGACGCGGACCGGGAGGTGGTCTTCCACGTCGACCCCGGCGTGTTCGGCGGGTCGTTCCCCAACGCCTTCCGCGTCCTGGGGAGCAACCCGACCCCCGCGGCCGACCCCGACGGCGACCTCACCCAGGACCCGGCCTACGGCCTGTTCGACCCCGGCTACGTCAACCACACCCTGGAGCTGGACACCGTCGAGCGGTGGACGCTGCGCACCGACGAGACCAAGCCGGCCTTCAGCCACCCCTTCCACCTGCACACCAACCACGTCCTGGTCACCCACCGCAACGGCGAGCAGCTCGACCCGCCGGTCTGGCAGGACACCATCGACCTGGCCGGCGGCAGGCCCGGCGACACCGTCACCTTCCTGGTTCGGTACGAGGACTTCACCGGCAGCACCGTCGCCCACTGCCACCAGCTCCAGCACGAGGATCTCGGGATGATGCAGACCGTCGACTACGTCGAGCCGAGGCGGCCGGGCCGGCGGACGTCGCGCCGGTCCTGAGGCGGGGCCGGGACGGTGGCCTTGTGGGCGTGCAGGACGGCGGCGCCCAGCGGGAGCGGGGTGTGCTCCAGGAGGTGCAGCCCGGCCTCGGCGAGCAGTCGGGCGTAGTGGTCGGCGCGGCGCTCGCGGCCGCCGGTGTTGCACATCATGTTGAGGTCCCACGCGGTGGCCAGCGAGGTCGAGCCGTCGGCGGGCAGCAGGCGTTCCACGATGAGCAGGTCGGCGTGGGCGGACATCGCGCGGGCGCAGTGGCGCAGGATGTCGAGGCATGCGGTCGTGCTCCCTGACGAAGTCGGCCGTCGCGCGCAGGCGGGCGGTGTCGTCCGGGGGTGTCGCGGTCATGGCGGGAAGTCCTTGGTCCGGTGGGCAGGACGGTCAGACCCGAATCCGCAGGTAGTGGCCGACGGCCAGTCAGTTGATATCTGGGCTGGCCGTCGGTGCGGGTGAGAGGTGCGCGGGCATGGCGGCGG
>NZ_JBITZP010000062.1:0-32004 GCF_044546945.1 Kitasatospora sp. NPDC053057
CCCATCCGCATAACGCATACCAACGGCATAGCGCGCAGATGACCGTCAGTCAGCTACACAAACAGGCCAATCACCTTGAAGCGCCGAGGTCAGTAATGGCGTCGATTCAGTTGATTGGCCGGGCCGGGCCCGGCTGGTGTCGGTCAGGCGGGGAGCGCCTGGCTGGTGGTGTCGTCGTACTTCTTGCGGGTCTTGCGCAGCGGGCTCGCCTCACGGATCGCCTGGGCGGTGCGCGTCTTGGCGAGCGCCTGGGACTGCTCCTGGGTGTTGCGCTGCTCGGTCGGAACGCCAGTGCCGCGGATGGGTTCGACGAGGTCGCCGACAATGTGCTTGGCACGGCGGCGCTTCGCGAGCAGGACGTCCACCTGCACGTCCTGCCACTCGGCGGCGCGCCGCTTGGGCAGCGCCGCGGCCTGCGCCCGCTCGTCGGCCCGGCGCTGCTCCTCGAGGCGGGCCTCGGCCTCGATGCGGCGCGGTTCCTGCCGCAGGAGCCGCAGGTAGGTGATGGCCAGGCGCTCGCCGTCGGGGCAGTGCTTGACGCGGAGCGTGCTGTCCTTCTCGTTCTTGTTGGTAGTGCAGGTCGCGCAGCGGACGCGGTGCGTCTCGTACGTGCGACGGGCGGAGTCGGCGGTGGCCGGCGCCGGGTCGAGCTGGGTGATCGCCGGCAGGATCGGTGTCTTCACCTTCTTCAGCACCTTGGTCGGCCGGCGGGCGGCGACATCGGCGCTGGCCTCCACCCGCTGCTCCTGCCAACAGACCAGCGAGATGTCGATGTCGACCAACCGGTTGGAGTTGGAGCATCGGCGCGCACCGGGGGTACCCGCCGGGAGGGTGTGGTGCGGGACCAGCTTCCACTGCTTGCTGCCCTTGTCACTGGTGATGGGGCACCAGGTGTCGCAGCCTGGGCAAGCCAGGTGCTCCTTGCCGGGGGTGAGCTCGATCAGATTGACCGGCAGGGTTGAGGCGACGATCGCCGGCAGGTAGGAGATGTTCTTCGTACGGGTCCGGCGCTTGCGGGGCTGAGCTGTGGAGATCGCGGTCGAGGTGGTCATCAGTGCTCCTCGGAGATGCGGAGGGATGAGGGCCGCGTCGCGGTGCTCTCTCCGCCTTCCAGGCTGCGCGGGAGACCCCGGCGCCCTGGCGGGTGGACAACGCACCAGCGCTGCGACGTACGGAGTGGGCACTGCCAGGACGATTTGGTGGAGCTACCATCCCGGCGCTAGCGCACACTCGCCACCAAAGACTCGGACTTTGGTGCCTAAGTCTGTGGCGACATCCATGACCGTACGCAGCAAGTGACTCATCGTCAAGAACTTTGGTGCATAACTTTTCTGCCTCAGCGCTAAAGGGTGATGCGAAGGGCAGTTAAGTCGCCGCTAGACATGGCGAGTCACGGCCAAGCCCCGCAAGTTAGGTACCAAAGTCGCGCGCTGTGGAGTACCTTGACATCCATGACTCCGACAGATCAGACGAGACGGGGCAGCTCACGGGCTGTGGCTGACGCTCTTCGCGAGCAGATCAGGTCCGGCCTGCTAGGTCCCGGCGCGGTCCTCCCCACCGGTCGGGAGCTCGCGGAGGCGTTCCAGGTCGCGCCCAAAACCGCTGCCGCTGGCGTGGACATTCTCAAGGCCGAGGGTCTGGTCGTCGGAGAGCAGGGCGGTCGTCGCCGGGTCCGGTCTGTTCGCCGCATCACCTGGAACTTGTCCGAGTTTGAACGCGGCCGGCGCCGTGACTCACACGCGCTTGATGACTGGGCAACAGCTATCAAGGATGCTGGCCGCCAGCCCCGCGAGACGATAGTCAAGACGGTGGAACCGGCCGGGTCTCAGATCGCCGAGTGGCTACGCATCATGCAAGACGACGAGGTCGTCAAGCGTGCGCGCATCCGCTGGGTTGACGACGAGCCCTTCCAGATTTCGACTTCCTATTTTCCCGGCACGATCGCCAGAGGCACCTTGCTGGACGAGGACCGGGAGGTGTCTGTCCCTGGCGGCGTGTTGCGCCATATCGGCCACCCTCAGACCAGAGTCCGCGACGAGATCAGCACTCGCATGCCCACCCCTGAGGAAACTGAGCTTCTCCAACTTCCGGTGGGCACCCCCGTGCTTCAGCACGTCCGCATCGGATACGGGACTGAAGGACCTGTCCGAGTGATGGTCACCATCGCTCCGGGCGACCGCAATCTGCTCGTCTACGAGATGGAGGTCTGATGACCACCTCCGCTGAACGCGCCCTCCTCAACAGCGTCGCGCAGCGCCTCTCTGCGACATCAACCCCACATGCGCGTCGAGCGGAGCCGTTGACCGGTGATCCCGACCCGGCCGGGTTGGTCTGGTATGCGGCATACGGATCGAACATGCACGCGGACCGGCTGAAGTGCTACATCGCTGGAGGCCGGCCCCCAGGCGGGGCCCGTACCTATCCGGGCTGCCGCGATCGGCAATTGCCTAGGCACACGATGCCGGTACTGCTGCCCGGGCTGCTGTACTTCGCCCTGGAGTCCGCGGTGTGGACTGGCGGCATGGGCTTCTACGATCCCTCCCAGGAGGGGGAGATGCCCGCCCGGGCATACCTGGTGACTGCCGAGCAGTTCGCCGACATCGCTGCCCAGGAGATGTATCAGGATCCCGGGGTTGATCTCGACCTCACCCGGGCGCTTGCCGTAGGCCGCGACCAGCTTGGCCCTGGGCGCTACGAGACCCTGGTCTGCCCGGGCATGATCGATGGCATCCCTGTCTGCACCTTCACGGCACCCTGGAGCCTCCGCGAGGCTGAGCTGAACCCACCCTCCGCCGGGTATTTGGCCAATTTCGCATCTGGCCTGGTCGAGGCTCATGGCTGGCTCCTCGAGCGCTCCGCGGAGTACCTCTCCACCCGCCCCGGCGCATCCGGGTACTGGACCACTCAGGCAATCTTGGGCGCCCTTTCGGCCTCGCGAACCGTCGACGTGTCATCGGCATGACGAACCGCCACAGAGATCTCGCACTTACTCTCCGCGTTAGCCACGGGGGTAGGCTTTCTCCGAAAGTGATCAAAAACAACTTCGCCGCCCGGACCCTAAGGTCCGGACGGCGTTCGAGTGGAGCGACGCCCGGTCAGGGGCCCGTCCCGGTCAGCCACGTAGGAGGTGGTGACGTCATGCAGGGTACCCGTAGCCGGGGCCTCCTGAACGCGCGGCACCCCGCCGTGGAGTCGACCGAGGGTTCTCGGGTCTCGCTCCGGCGGGGTGCCGACTCTGTATGTGTGGCCGGCCACGGCGGCCCCCGAAGGTGGGGGTGTTCCGTGACCTAGCCCTCGTCTGCGGGGCCGGACCCACTTTCCAGGTCTGACTCCGCCGGGCCGCTTCCCGGACTTTCCACCCGGATTCGCGGCCTTCCTGCTCCACCCCGCTCTCGGGTTTCCACACCGTCGAGTGGGTTGCTGGGGGGGTCGGCGCCAACCGACCACCAGCGGTACTACAGGCCTCCGCCAGGAGGCCAACAACACCCGGTCCCTAGCCAGGACCAGCTCCACCGGGCTTCTCGACCGAGAAGTCCTGCTTCACCGGCTCTCTTGCAAGGAGCCAATTCGCAGTCGGGGCCTTTCCAGGGGCCTCGGCTGCAACCAGATCCACCACCTACCTACAAGGAGGTCGCCGATCCAGTCCCGCCCCCGTGAGGGGCGTCTTGCCCGGTCCCGTGAGGGGCCGGCCTTCGCGGTCCCCGAGGGGACCGCACCATCCGACCCGCTGATGCGGGGCGGTCCACTTTCCTGCACGTGCAGGTCCAGTAGGAGGCGTCTGCCATTTTGCAGCAGCTCACAAGCCCTTTCCAGTCTCACCGACCTGCGGTTGTCGATCATGGTGTCCCCGGTTTGAGCTCGGGTGATGAGATCCGGGAGGGGGGAGAGATCTCCTCCCCCGCTCCTGCCTTGGCATTCGTTGGCGGACCGGTTGGCGGACCGGTTGTCGCATCCGCCGCGCACGCTGTCGACAATGTGACGCACATCACTCGTCCGGGTGAGGCTTTGAGCGTCACACGATCGGGTCCGAACCTTGTGGTTCCGGCCGGTCCGGTCGTTCCCGGCCAGCGCCAGGCGCGTGCTGGCGCTACTGGTGCGGTTCCGGCTCAGGCGGGTGCCTCGCGGGAGCGCTCGTCGGCTGGCCGTGAGCGGCAGGCGGTGTTGGCGCCGTTGGCGTTGACGGCGGTGATGCGTTCGCGGCTGCGGGGTGCGGTGCGGGCGCTGTTGGCGGAGCCGGGTCTGGCCGGGGCGTCGGATGCGGTGCGTCTGGCGGCGGTGGTGCTGATGTCGCGCACGCCGGATGAGACCGGTGTGGTGGTGATCCGCAAGCCGGAGCTGGGCCGGTGGCTGGGGCTGTCCGCGGACCGGATGAAGGCCGTGGTGCGTCAGGTGCGTGCCAGCGGCTGCGTCTCGTTGGAGACCTTCAAGGGTGACTACAACGACGACCAGGCGCTGAAGTGCCAGGTGCGCGCGTTGCGGACGGCCCGGGGGCAGGCGGGGCATCCGCTGAACCTGACGAAGAAGGAGTTCGCGGTGCTGCACGGCTTGGTGGAGGCCCTGTTCGCGCCGGGCTGGGCGCACCGGGACGGCACGGTAACCGATGCCGGTCCGCTGGCCGACCGGACGGGCCGCGGGGCGGCGACGGACCGGTTGGCGGCGCTGCTGCTGGTGCTGGAGGCCAATGACAAGGGCCGGGTGCGGCTGTGCGGCGGCGTGGTGGACACCGAGGCGGGGAGGCCGGCGGTGACGCTGGCGCGGATGCTGGGCTGCGCACCGGCCGGGGCGGTGCCGGTGCTGGGGCGGCTGGCGGAGGCCGGGCTGGTGGAGCGTCCGCGGCGTGGTGTCGGTGGTCTGTTGTCCCGGTCGCGGCTGGTGCTGCCAGCGGTGGCGGCCGCGCACCGGGCCGGGCTGGTGAAGCCGGCGGAGTCGGCCGGTTCCGTGCGCCGGGAGGTCGCCCAGGATGCCGCTGCGGGTTCCGCCAGCGACCTGGACGCTGCGACCCCCCCGGGTGATGCCTCGGCGACTGATGAGACTGCGCAGGTCAGCGAGGTGGAGGAGGCGCCCGAGGTCCAGATTTCAGACCTGGACGATACGACCCCCCTTCACGCCTCTCACTCTCCTGTGGCTGATGTAGTGGGTTATCTGACTGTGGATGGTGGCTTTTCCGGCGAAGCCGCCGTCGTGGTTGAGCACCGTCGGCCGGAGCGCGTGGGCGTGCGCGAGGAGCACGCGGGCACCGCCGTGGGCAGTGCGGTCGATGGCCAGCAGGCCGTTCACCAGGGCGAGGGTGGCCCGCTGCGCGGGGACAAGCCCAACCCCAGCGCCCTCGATCACCACGACCAGGAGCAGCCGGAGCTGTCCGGGCGAGGCCTTCGTCGGCGGGTGGTTCCCCCGCTGCCGCAGGACCTTGCCCCGGTGCTGGCCCCGGTTGAGTGTCTGTGGCAGCGCCTGGACCGGGCCTGGTCGCGGCGCCGGATCACGGCTGCCGTCCAGGCCGAGCTGGGCCGCATCGGTGCCTGGACCGGAAACGAGAGCGCCGGCGCCGCGCTGGCCGACCGGCTGAAGTTCCGGCTGCGCGAGCAGGGCGGCAGCGCGCTGGTCACCGACCCGGTCGGCTGGCTGCTCGCCAAGGGCCTGCCGCAGCGCCGCGAGTGCGCCCACCTGGCCTGCGACGACGGCATCCGCCTGGACACCGGCACCGACTGCACGACGTGCGAGCAGCGCCTGGCCGACCGCCGCTCCACCCGCCAGGCCTTGGTCCGCGAAGCGGTGGCCGTGCTCCCGGGCAGCGCCACCGCCGAGCAGCGCCGAACGGCGATCGACGAGCGGCTGCACCGGCACGCGATGCTGCGCGCAGAGCAGCAGGTGGCGGACCGTCAGCGGGTCGAGCAGCGGCGGGTGGAGGCCGCGGCCCGGGGTGCGGTGCGCGAGGCGCAGGCTGCGGCCGCCGAGGCCGCCCGCCAGGCGCTGCCGTGCGAGGACTGCGGCTGGCCGGACGCGGCCGGCTTGTGTGCGTCGTGCTGGAGCGTGCGGGCCACCCGTACTGCGATCCGCGAGTGCGTGGACTTGGCGCTCGCCGGTGCCGCCGACCTCGGCGACCACCGCGACGTCAACGCCGTTGCGACCCACGTACGCGACGAGCTGCGCGCCGAGATGCTCCGCAACCGGCCCGCCGGCGCCGACCTGTCCGGCATCCGGGCCTCCGACCTGCTCACCGTCCAGAGCGCCGCCGCCGAGTACCGGGCCAGCGCCCTCGTGCTGCTGGCCCACTCACCGGAGGCCGACGCCGAGGCCGAGCTGGCCCACGCGGCCGCGATGCGCAGCGTCCACCGTCACCCCACTCGCGGCTCGGCCCTGGCCGCTGCCGACCGGGCTGCCGAGCAGGCCCGCACCAACACCGCCCGGCACCTGCTCGTCCGCCGCCTGGAGGCCGTTGAGGCCCTGCGCACCCGCGCTGACCGGATCCGCGCGGCCGCCGCCGAGCAGGCCCGTGAGGCGGTGAACGCCTGATGACGCAGCCCCAGACCAGCGGTGCCGACCTGGCCCGTACTGCCCTGCGCGCCGCCCGCCAGGCCGCCCGCACCAGTGGCAACGCTCCTGTCCAGCGCACCCCCCGGCAGGCCGTGGTCGTGCGGCGAGGCCCGCGCGAACCCGAGCCGATCGCGGACGTGTTCCTCGCCCTGGTCGCCGCGCACGGCTGGACCCTGGGCACCGCCGGCGGAGGCCTGCGCGACCACTGGCCCACGATCGTCGGCCCCGACGCCGCCGCCCACTGGCACCTCGCCGGCTACGACCCCACCACCCGCCGCCTACGCATCAACGCTGGCTCCCCGGCCTGGGCCGCCCAACTGCGTCTCCACCTGCGCCGTATCCTCACCGACCTCGAGCAACTGCGTCCCGGCACCGTGACGGCCATCGACGTCCGCGTCGGTCCCGCCCCCGTCGTGCAGCACGACCAGGACCCCGACGATCGGCCCACCCGGCGCGACGACCGACCTGCCGCACAGCCAGCCCGGCCCCCACTCGCCGACCACCACCCCTACCAGGAGCTGCGCCGCCGGATGCGCGAGAACGCTGCAGCCCGCCAGGCCGCGCTCGACGAAGCCGCCGCCGAGCGGGAGGCCATCCTGCGCCGGAACTACAACTGGCTGCGCGAGCCCGAGGACGCCCACCGACCCTCGATCGAATCGAGGACACCCCGGTCACCAACACCGGCGAGCACGCCCGCCAGCAGCGCGAGCGCCACCGCGCCGCCCTCGCCGTTGCCCGCGCCACCCGGACCGGGGCGATCCCGCTATGCCGACCCCGGCCAGCACGGTCGCAGGCCGGGCCACCGAGACCGAGGACGCCGCCGCCCAGCAGCTCGCCGCCGCGCGGTGGGGCATCAAGCCAGCCGCCAAGCCCGGCCATGACGTCGCGGACGACTACAGCGACTACTACAACCCGCAGTGCGGCACCGCCTGGCTGTCTGGCACCGCGGTGGGCAACCTCAGCGTCGACATCAACACCGGGTTCACCCTCAATCCCAACCAGCGGGCGATCTTCTACTACTGGGAGGTCGGCCTGTCCGACTCCGGCGGCGTCAGCCACCAGACCTGGGGACCCTCCGGCCTCCTGGAGCGCCAGAAGTGGAACGGCAGCCGACACGTCGGGGGCCTGTCCCCCAGCAACGGCCAAGCCTGGGTCGAGAGCACCAGCTACGCCACGCTCGACGACGGATCGAGCTGCTACCCGGCCCCGGGCGCGGTGATCGTCCACTACGGCATCTACTGATCCGACAAAACACCGTCGGCGTGGGGGCTTGTCCTGGCAGGCTGCCGGGACAAGCCCCCACGCGAGGAAGGACAGCACCGTGTTCCGCATCCCGCCAGGAGCCGGCCAGCCCGGGCCCGCCATCCCTACCCACGAGGAGACGCTGCGCGAGTTCGCCCGACCCGTTGCCGTGCTGGCCCACCCCGCGCCTGGGTGGACGATCCTGCTCGGCCGAGACGGGACGGACGGCTACCTGACCGACGTCGACGTCCAGTACGCCCACCAGCGCTCCTACCGGGTCCGCGTGCGCACCACCCGCCCCGCACCCGCGAACTCCAGGATCAAGTCGTCCATGAGCCTGGACGACATCCTCGGCAACACCATCGCCAACTTCACGGACGAGGACGACCTCGACCCCATGGCATCGGTCGAGGCACTCCTGAACCCAGCACCGACCACCCCCGGAGAGACACTGCTGCGCCTCGACGGCCAGGAGCACACCGCCCGCACCGCGGCCCGGAACGGCTTCTTCGCCGCCAAGCTCGAGATCGGCGACCAGACGATCGCGGTCGCCGCACCCGAAATCCTTCGGGACGTCGCCCTGGACCTGACCTGGATCCAGCCCGGCCAATCGCTGTAGATGCGGGACCAGCCCTCTCGACGGCCGCGCGGACGGCGGTCGGGGCGTCGCCCCGCCGGAACCCACTACCCGCAAGCCGGAGCCGGTGCGACGCTGATCCCAGCGTTGCGTTGCCGCCCGCCCTCCGTACTCGCCTCGAGCGGCGGTGCGGCCGGCCTCCACGGCTTGGTCGAGGCGATGGGCGAGCTCAGGCAGCTGCCGGACCGGGTCGCCAACAGTGATGATGCGGGAGCGCACACCGGTGATGCGAGCGGGCGCAGCACGTACCTGAGTAATTTCGCCGACGGATCTGAGTAGCCGTCCGCTACCGGCCCCTGGAGCGGGCCGGAACTATGGGTTGCATGAGCGAAGCGATTCGTACCGTGAGCCGTCCGACCGAGCCGGCCTGCGGGAACTGGTGGAAAGCCCCGCTGATCTCCAGCCTGGCGGGCGGGGCTCTTCTGCTGCCGGTCACCGGCCTGCGAGGCTTCGCCGAGATGGCGACCGACCCGTGCAGCGGGCCGGACTCCTGCCCCGCCACCTACGCGCAGCTGCACTTCGCGGACTACTCGCTGCTCGCGGTCGTGGTTCTGATCGTCCTCCAGTGGCCTGCCGCGTACCTGCTGCCCAGGGCCCGGGTGGCGATCTCGTTCGCTCCGGCGGCGGCGCTGGCGGTGGTCCTGTTGACGGTCCCCAGCATCAAGCCCGGGGCCTAGCAACCCGACCACTGGCGCGATCGGATTACCGGCGTGCTGCTCGCCGGCATCACTGAGTAGTTGACGGTGGAATCGACGTTATGCTGCCAGATGGTCTACGGACTGTTTCAGGGGATTGGGGGAGGATCATGGGGAGTGATGGTGCCGGGACGGGGTTCAGTGCCCACCCGGAGAAGCTCGGGGACGCAGGCGACAAGCTGGTCACGGCCAGTGGAGACGTGAGTGGTGTCAAGGACATCCTGGGCAAGTTGAACATGTCCGACCCTGCCGTTTTCGGCGAGTACGCGGGTGACGCGGGGAAGTCCTTCTGGTCGGCGTGGCAGGACGAACTGCAGGTGAACATCGACGCGCTGTCGGACCTGGGCGGCAAGGTGCACACCACCGTGGCCAACTATGCCAAGGCGGACCACGGCGTCCAGCAGCAGTACCAGCAGGGGGCCTGAGCGTGCCGGACCATGATGCGCACCCGCTCGGTGACGACAAGGGCGGCAGCCAGCGGCAGCAGGCCGAGAGGCTGAAGAAGACCATCGACGAGTCCCATGGCATGTGGGGCGCCGGAGACTTGAAGTACGCCGTCCACGACGCCCTACAGCTGCCCGCTCCCAAGGGCGACTCTGGCAAGCTCGGCGACCTCGCCGCCGCCTACAACACGGCGAGCAACCAGCTGGATCAGATCCAGATGAAGGTGGCGCAGGTCAGCTCGCAGCACCTGCCGGACGCCTGGACCGGGCAGGTCGGCGAGAAGGCGGCCGAGGTGGTCAAGGCCTCCGCCGACGACCTGGGGCGCTGCCGGGACATGCTGGGCAAGGGCCGGGATCAGCTCAAGGCGCTGGCCACCGCGTTGAGCGAGGCGCAGACCCTGCACGGGCAGGGCGCCGCGCCGCTGAGCGAGGCGCTGGAGCTGCTGCACGACATCACCGTCTCCGGCGCGCCGGACCCGTTCCACTGGGATGACGACAAGATGCACCGCGCCCACGCGAAGGCGAAGGAGGGCATCAAGTCGATCTACGACGCCGCGGTGAAGGCCGAGAACGCGGGCCGCGCCGCTTCGCGCGAGCTGAACGCGCTGGCGGGCAAGGCTCTGGCGGGCAAGTTCAAGAACAAGGGGCTCGGCGCGGAGGACAAGCTGGTCATCGCCGATGCCGCCCTCGACGGCAGCCAGGGCAACGGTGGCATCCTCACGGCCAACGACGTGACGCGGGCGGGCCAGTTCATGGACAAGATGAGCGACGCCGACCGGGCCCGTTTCGACCAGCTGCTGGCCGGTACCAAGTCGGCCGAGGAGCGCGCCTACCTGATGAAGGCGCTTGCCGCCGGGCACAGCTACGACGAGATCAAAGCCTTCGATGACCAGATCCACGCCCACGGCGACGACCCCCGCTGGCTCACCGACCGTATAGCCCCGGTGCAGCTCGAAGCGGTCTCAGCCCAGACGGCGGGGACCGGCTACAAGGGTGTCAACTGGGATCAGGGCCAGCACGATACCTGCGTGGCGGCGTCGACGGTGACCGCCCGGGCGATGGTCGACCCGCTGTTCGCCTTCCAGCTCACCACCGGGGGCCACCCGGACGACCCGGCGTACGACAACGGCCCGGCTTCGAAGGAGCGATGGGAGAAGGAGACCAACCGGGTCTACGACACCCGCTCCGTCATGCACCTGTGGAAGGGCGGGATGTGGGACTGGGAGTCCCAGAACATCGCCGACGACGAGATCGCCAAGCACACCGGCGCGGACTACCACAACGTGGACCTCGACAGCCGCGACAAGCGCCAGAACGCGCTGGCCGAGATCGAGCAGAAGATCGATGAGGGTAAACCCGTCCCGCTGTCCGTCCACGGCGGAACCTTGCTCAACCCCCACGGCCACCAAATGATGATCATCGGGCACCGGGGCGACCAGCTGGAAATCTACAACCCCTGGGGCTACACCGTCTGGGTCAGCGAGAGCGACTTCATCAACAACCACATGCAAGGCGCGTCCGACGACAGGCACCCCGAAGTCCGAAGCGTGCGAATGCCCAAGTGAGGCCCGAATTGAGCACCCCACACCCCCAGAGCGACGGCCAGCTGGCCGAGCTGGATGTCGAGATCCTGCTGCGCTTCGGCCTGCCAACCCCCGGCGCGCACCGCTCCACCCTGTTCGGTGACGGCGCGGTGGCCGCCGCGATCACCGTCGACCGGCTCGGCGTGCTGCCGCGCGCCCTGATCTTCCTCGGCGAGGTGGTCCGCGCCGGCGGCACCCGCTTCGCGGCCGACCTGCCCGAGCCGCTGCCCGGCCCGGCAGCCTCAGTGGCGCGCGGCTGGCTGGAGGCGGCCGCCATGGTCGTGCAGGACCCGACAGGCGACCAGCTGGTCGCCCGCTGGCTCGACGCGGTCGCCGCCGTGCTGGCACTGCGGGTCACCCACCGAGAGTCGAACTCATGAAGCGGCGGTGGCGCCGAGTCCTGCTGACGGTGGCCGCGGTGCTGGCTGTCGCGGCCGCCGTGGGCGTGGTGGCCGTCCACAAGATGACCACCGGCAAACTCGACCACGGCACGGTGTTCACCCAGGCCTCGGGACAACTCACCGTCAAAACCGGGGAGTTGTTCTCAATCGACGTGTTCGCTTACCGGGAGGCGGGCGACAACTGGACCACGGCCACCCCCACCCCAGACCCGGCCATCGTGCAGGCCACCGGCGACGAATACGTCGACAACTTCGGCATCAAGGACCTGCCCGTCCTCGGAGGAACAGGCAACCTCGGCACGGGCGGCCACTACTACTTCACCTTCCGCGCCCAAAACCCCGGCAGCACCACCATCACCCTGCACGTCGCCTACCGCGACGAACTGGGTGGAACGTTCTCCGGCGGACCGGACCAGACCAAGCGCCAGTTCACCATCGACGTCCACTGAGCCCCCTCCGGCGGGCAGAAGCGGAACCTGGCCAGCGACGTCTTCACCCGGCAGGCCGGCGAGACGACCCAGCTCACCGACCCGTTCCCGCTCGACCTCGACCTCGCGGTGCTGCCCCGGTTCTCGCGAGCGGGCGTACATGTGACGTGATACCAGGGTCACGTCACATGTACGTGAAGGCGGGTTGCACTGCCCAGTGGTGGATGGACTCATGGGCCATTTCCGTGATTGTGGTGTCCCCCAAGATGGACCATGAGTCCATCCCCGCCCCTTCGCTCTTCCCCACCCCCCGCAACGCCCGCCGCCTGCCCTCCCGACCAGGCCGGGAACGGGCGGCAACGCCCCCGCCCAGCGCACCACCCGGCAGACCACGGCCGCGTCGCGGCGCGGCCCGCGCGAACCCGAGCCGCTCGGCGACGTGTTCCTCGCCCTGGTCGCCGCGCACGGCTGGACCCTGGGCACCGCCGGCGGAGGCCTGCGCGACCACTGGCCCACGATCGTCGGCCCCGACGCCGCCGCCCACTGGCACCTCGCCGGATACGACCCCACCACCCGCCGCCTACGCATCAACGCTGGCTCCCCGGCCTGGGCCGCCCAACTGCGTCTCCACCTGCGCCGTATCCTCACCGACCTCGAGCAACTGCGTCCCGGCACCGTGACGGCCATCGACGTCCGCGTCGGTCCCGCCCCCGTCGTGCAGCACGACCAGGACCCCGACGATCGGCCCACCCGGCGCGACGACCGACCTGCCGCACAGCCAGCCCGGCCCCCACTCGCCGACCACCACCCCTACCAGGAGCTGCGCCGCCGGATGCGCGAGAACGCTGCAGCCCGCCAGGCCGCGCTCGACGAAGCCGCCGCCGAGCGGGAGGCCATCCTGCGCCGGAACTACAACTGGCTGCGCGAGCCCGAGGACGCCCACCGGCCCGCGATCGAGGACACCCCGGTCACCGACACCGGCGAACACGCCCGCCAGCAACGCGAGCGCCACCGCGCCGCCCTTGCCGTCGCCCGAGCCACCCGGGCCGGGGCGGGGCCTGCGGGCAGGTCAGTGCTCCCAGTAGTCGAGGTCGGGCAGCCGGATCCAGGTGTCGGCGGGGCCGGTGACAGCGCGGGCGTTGGTGGGTCGGAGACCCACGAAGGCGCAGGCGTAGGCGACGGCGTGATGGCGGTAGAGATAGCTGGCCAGGACCTCCTCAGGGGTGTCGTCAGGGAGCGGGCCACCGCCGGGGTGGAGGTCCGAGCCTTCGACGGTGCCGTCGCGGACGATGCTGCCCTGGTTGCCGCTCTTGGGGTTGGCGTAGAGGCCGTAGCCGACGGTACCGGTGGTCAGACGGGTCATCGCGCCCGGGGTGGACGGGGTATAGCCCCAGGGTTGGGTGACGATGCATCCGCCGGGAACGGTCGTGACGCCGGCGATGAGCAGGCTCTCGTCCATGTCGTACTCGTACGGGTCGTCAAGGAAGTCCGCGACGAACTCCTCGTCCACAGGCGTCGCGTCCAGGCGGCGGATCGCCTCGGCGGCGTCGATGCCGGCGATACAGGCGAGGCCAGTGCCCTCGTAATGGAAACGTCCCAGTGCCTCGACGAGTTGCCGACCGCGCTGGACGGTGGCCTGCTCGGTTGCCGTCAGGCCGGGTTCCTCGTCGGGGACGGGGAACAGATCGGGGATCGGCCCGGCCAGAGCGAGTCGGCCCGGCGACCAGCCGCCAAGCTGGGGTCGCCAGGGATCGGCACCGGCAGCCACGAGGGCGCGGGCATTGTCCGGTTGGTCCCCCGTGACAGCCTCCCACAGCGCCGTCGTCCCGTACTCCAGCGCATCCACGTCCGAGACACGGCCCGCCAGTTCGGCCACCACCTCGGGAGAGCCAAACCCTGCCGCCCGGTGCAGAGGATGCCCCCCGCCCCACGCATCCGGGTCAGCGCCCGCGTCGAGCCGCGCGCGGATGTCGCCGTGGTCTCGCCAGCTTTCCCAGGTCACACCGGCCCAGCCCGTCATCGTGCCTCTCCGTCCTCTCCGCACCAGCGCGGGCGTCAGCCCCTCCGCACGATCGCATGCGGGTCCGACATCCGTCGTTCCGGGGCCGATCCGGTCCGTGCCGAGCCGGTCGGCCAGGTGCCTGCTGCGACGTCAGGAGCGCCGGACAGTCGCCGCGTGGGACCTGGCAATCCGCGCCAGCAGGGCGGCGGCCGGGCACCACGGCGGCGAGGAACCCGGCCGAACACCGGCCGGCAACCAGGACGACCGCCCTCTCCGCCCGCCCGTACTGCCCGATCCCCAACCGGCCCCGCCCCCGCTCGCCGACCACAGGGCCCACGCACTCGCCGTTTGACTCTCCAGCGGCACCGCTAGGGCGCCCGCCACCCGGCTGGACGTCAGACGATCGAGACCCGGGAGACGTAGGCGTTGTTGAGGCTCAGGCTGCCGCCCGCGTAGAGGTTGTAGTCGATGCCGTTCGCCGTGATGATGCCGTTGTTCCACTGCGAGGTCACCGAGTACACACCGGCAACCCCGGGGTACGTCGTGCCGACGCTCCCCGCGTAGCAGAGCTGCCAGTAGCCGCTGCTGTCGTGTATCCAGAGCTCGATGCCGTACGCCTCCGCGCCACCGCCCGGGCACTGCACGCTCCCGATTGCGCTGGCCGGCGAGGCCGCCAGGACGCTGCCGCCGATGAGGGTCGCGGCCGCCAGCGCCACGGCACCGATTCGTGTGATCTTGCGACGAGCCATCTGCTTTTCTCCTCGTGTCGGACCGTTGTGGCAACCGGCTGACGGGCCGGCTCGACACCATCCTTGTGCCAGCGGCAGCCCGCCACCATGACGTTGGCCGGACGTTGGGCCGACACTTGCATCGTGGGGCCCCTCACGCCCCGGGCATCCACGCGCCGGCGGGCCAGACCCGGGCAAGCACGCCGCGTTGTCGTCGGTGATCGCTGCGGAGCTGCCCAGGAACACCGAGGAGGTCGAGAACTTCCGCAACGGGTGGAAGCTGGACTGACCAGAGTCGGTCGACAACGCCGCCGACCGTATTTGCCCAGCTCAGCAGGCGGTGCGGGGCAGGCTACGCTGAATGGCGGACGACCGAGCTGGGAGGGACCTGGGACGATGGCGGATATGAGCGAGATGGACGATCTGCGGGCGCGGCTGGCGGCGCTGGAGGCGGAGGTCGACCGGCTTCGGGAGGAGTCCGCGGCCACACGCACGATGGCGGCGATGGCCGACCGGGACAGCGCCGAGGTCCGCACTTCCCTGCGCGCGCACACCCAGGTGCTGAACGCGATCCGGGAGGACCAGATCGAGCAGCGCCAGGCGGTGACCGGCCTCGCGGAGGCCGTCGGCGCCCTCGTCGCCGGACAGGCGCAGCACGCTCGGATGCTGGAGACCCTGGTGACGGGGCAGACGGCGGTTCTGGAGGAGCTGCGCCGCCTGACCGGCAAGCAGTAAGCCCAGTCGAAATGGTGGGGCGGTCCCCGGCCCGGGGGCCGCCCCACCATTTCAGCGCGCGGCGCGAAGGCGCTCCTGCCGCTCGGTGACCAGGGCGTGCCACCGGTTCCGGACGGTCTCCTCGTCGTCGAGCCACTGCGTGGTGGATGGCGCGGGCAGCGGCAGGCCGGCCATGAAGTGGGCGATGTCCAGGTAGTAGGCGAAGTCGCCGTTCGCGGTGGCCTCGCGCAGCCGGGCGAGGGTGGCGGTCAGGTCGTTCTCGGCGCCGCGGACGGCGTGGTGGAAGGCGAGCGCGGTCTCCAGCAGGGGGATGAGCCAGGGCAGGCCGGCGACGTCGATCTGGGCCCGCAGGACGGTGACGCGGTCGGCGATGTCCTGGTCGTCGGTGCCGGCGTCGCGGACCAGGCCGGCGACCTGAAGGTGGAGGGCGGTGGCGCGCTGGTCGAGCGGTTCCAGGTACTGGCGGGCGAGGTCGATCTCCTCGTCGGCCCGGTCCGGGTCGGCGAACGCGGTGACCAGGGCCAGGCGGGTCTGGGCGATGGCGCGCTCGCCGGGCGCGCCGTGCTGCTCGGCCTCGGCCCGTCCGTCGCGCAGGGCCTGGGCGGCGGCGGTGAAGTCGCCCTGCGGCCACAGGATGTCGCCGCGGACGCGGTGGCGTCGGCTCTTCCACGTCAGGGTGGAGGCGGCGGCCATCGCGGCAGGGAAATCACCGTGGATGCGGGCCAGGTTGGCGATCCCGCGCTGTGCCTGCGGGGCGAGGCGGCCGCCGGCAGCGGCGACGCGCTGCATCCCCTCGAGGGACGCGGTCGTCCTCCCGAGGTCCTTGTCTGCCTTCGCGCGGTAGTACCAGGCGAGCTGGGTGAGCTCGTCGGACAGCAGGCCGCCGTCGAGGACGGCGCTCAGGCGGCGGGCGGTGCGGTCGCGGTGTTCGTGCTGGCGGCGGCTGATCGCGGTCAGGAGCTCGGCGAGGGCGTCGGCGGGCGTGTCCGCGGCCGACCCGTTGCCGTGTTTGGGGGCGGGCGGGGCGATCGGCTCCCACACGGAGTCGTCAATGTAGGCGAAGGCGGCGTCGGTCAGCCACACGAGGTCCTCCAGGCGGTGGTCGCGCGCCAGACGCAGACCCTGGCGCAGGCAGGCGACGAGCCAGGCCCGATCGCTGGAGGGAGTGCGGGCCTGGCGCCACTGACGGCCGAGCGCGGCCAGCGCGCGCTCGGCGCCCTGGTGCCAGTCGGCCGCGGTCCAACGGTCCGGGGTGTGGGTGTCGCCGGTTTGCAGGGCGGTGCGAATGGCGTCGTGCAGGTGGTAGGGCCAGATCGCGAAGGAGTCTTCGCTGATCATGGGCCGCTCCACGAGCCGGCGGGCAGCTGCCTGGTGGGTCAGGCCGGCGGCCTGGGTCGCCAAATCGACGTCGAAGGCGTCCAGCAGCGAGGCGCTACGCAGGACGTGGCGCTCGTCCGCGCTCAGGTCGGACAGGGTGCGGGAGATCAAGGCGGGGAAGGCATGGTCGAAGTCGGCGGGCGCGGGGGTGCGGCCGGTGCGGCGGATCTCCAGGAAGCGGGCGACGGCCAGGTCGAGGTGCAGGGGCAGGCCGTGCGAGCGCTCGGTGATGACTGCGCGGACGGCCGGGCCGATGAGCGGCTGGCCGTCGTGGGTGAGGCGGCGGGCGAGGTAGCTGTCGCAGTCGGTGGGGGAGAAGTCGCCGAGCAGGTGCTGGCGGGCGCCGCCCGCCGCGTGGGCGGGCTGCCGTCCCTCGGGTGCCAGCTGCGGCCAGGCGGAGGGGCCGGTGTAGTCGAGCTGCCCCTCAAGAGCGGTCTCGCCCCAGCCGAGCCTGCTGCGGCCGGCGATGACGAAGAAACAGTTCGGCATCAGCCAGACCAGGCGCTGTAGCAGCCGTTCCAGGTCACGGTGCCGGTCGTCGGTGTCCTCGAAGGTGTCGAACATCACGATCGGCACCACCGCCTTCTTCGCGGGCAGCCGGCTGAGCTCCCACGCCAACAGGTGCGCGTAGTAGGAGAGCGCCTCGAGATCCGGGTCGGCTTCCAGCAGGGCCGCGGTACGGGCGGCCCCGGCCAGCGCCCGGGCCCGCTCGCGGCGTTCACGCAGCGCCCGCACGAGCGCGGTGGCGACCTGTCCGGCCGCCGAACCCACCAGGCCCGGCAGCTCCAGCGAGCCGACGACCTCGCTGACCGCCGCCCCAACCTGGCCGGGTAGCAGCTGGCCGGCCTTGCCCATCAGCCCGGTGCGCCGGATGTACTCCTCCAGCGGCTCACCGGGGTGCTGGGCGTCCCAGTAACGCCGCAGCGCCAAGTCGAAGCTCGGCATCGGCAGGCCGACCGCGCTGGCCAGGGCCAGGCGGATCGTCAGCACGACCCGCTCGAAGTCGGATCCGGTCGAGGCCGAGCGCGCGAGGTCAATGCGTACCGGCAGCAGCCGCTCGCCCGCCCCGATGCCCGTGCCCCACTGCTGGGGCCGCTGCTCGGCGGCGGCGAGGGAGGCTTCGAGCTTGCGCAGCAGGGTGGTCTTGCCGATGCCGCCGACGCCGTAGAAGGCGATGACGTTGGTGCGGGGCTTCTCTAGGTCCTCGACGTCGAAGCCGGGGTCGGCGATGGTGCGCAGGTGTTCTTCGAGGGCGGTGGCGACCAGGGACCACTGGTGCTGCCGGTTGGTGAACGCCTCGGCGCTGTCGACCGGGTCGTTGGAGCTGAACAGCGCGCGAAGGTCGGCCACGTGAGTCCCCCCAGGACATGTCAGTTGAGGCCAATTTAGGTGAGAGAGCAGGTCACGGGGCAGGATCAGGCGGAAAAGGGGCCGGGAACGGGCCACTGGCTGGCCCGTCCGGGCGGCCGGCGGCGCCGTCCCGGCCGAGACCGTTCGAAGCCATTGAGGTGGTTCGCCGTGCCTGCTTCCCCGCCCGCATCCCCATCGTCCCCCGAGGACGGCAGCGCCTCCGTCGAGGACGCCGAGGAGGTGATCGGCGCGGTTGCTGTCTGGTGCAGCAGGGAACTGCTGGCCGCCAGGCGCTCGGGAGACCAGCAGCGCCAGCAGGACCTGACCGCGCAACTACAGGTGTGCGGCGAGGACCGGCAGCGGCTCGCGAGCGCCGGGCCCGCCGAGATCGGCCGCATCACCGAGCTGTACACCGAGCGCCTGAGGTTTCTCCAGGCCACCGAGAACGAGTAGGCCGTCTCCGGTCAGCGACCGCAGGCCGGCCCGCTCTTGAGCCCTGGCCTGGCAGGGACGGGCAGAGCGGCCCCCACCGAAGGCACCTCCAGTCGGCGCGGCCGAAGAGCAGCGGGCATGAGCGGGAGGGCCTGGGCGCCGATGGCGACCAGGTCGTCGCGGTACTGCGGCATCGCGGCGTGCAAGGCGCGCTGAACGGCCCAGAACGCAGCCGCCTCCTGATCGGTGTAGGGGCGCGCCTGCTCCGCGAGCAGGGCCAGCGCCGCCGCCGGATGCCGCGGCCGCAGGCGGGTCGGCTGGCTGCGGTACAGGGCCGTGGTGTCACGCCGCATCACGGTGACCTGGTCGACCACCGCCAGCTCCTCGGCGGCCGCGACGACGTCGGGCAGCACATGGAAGTGCACGTCGTGACCGGCCGCGGTGGTGAACCGGGCGGGCACGCCTCGCCCGCTGACCCGCGCGTAGCGGTGAGCGGTGCCCTGGCGGGAGTCGGCCGCGCGCACGGCCAGCACCAGCAGCTCCACCCGGTACCCGGCCCGTCGGAAGGCCTGCGCCTCGGCGGCGAACTTTGCGGGGTCGGCAGGAGTGGTCTCGATGACGAGGTTGCCGCGCCGCTCGCGCACGTAGGCCTCCGCCTTCGCCTGCCAGGCCCGGTAGTCGGCGCGGATCGGCTCCGACGCCCGGCGCGGATCCGTCTTCAGCAGCTGCAGGTAGTCCGGGTGCAGGACCTTGAAGTAGTCGCCCACCAGGTGGACCGGGCTGCTCAGAGACCGGTGGACCAGCCGGGCGGCCCTCGTCTTGCCGGCACCGGGCTGCCCGGCGATGTAGACCACGACCGGCTTCTCCTGACCGACGACCGCGTTCAGCATGGTCGGCACGACCACCGCGTCGAAGACGAAGTCGTGCTCGTCCGTCGACAGCCGGTGGTAGTCGACCCCGGGCGCCTGCCTCAACGGCTGGGCGGTGCGGCGCACCGGTTCGGCCAGCGCCGCCGCGCGTTCGGCGTCCCGGCTCACCGCCAGCGCCCAGTCCCCGGGGATCCGGGAGTCGCCGGCGCGCCGCTCGCAGGCAGCCAGCTCCCGGCGGAACCGGCCGCTCTCGGCCGCGCCCCACGGGCGAGCCCGCTCGGCGAGGACGGCCTGGGCCGCGCGCGCCGGACGGACCCAACGCCCGTCGGTGTCGAGCTCGTTGGCGTACACGCTCTCCAGCACCGTCTCGGTGCCGCGCCGCACCACGAAGATCCGGTCGGCCAGGTGCCCGGCCTCCACCGCGGCGAGCGCATCGGGCAGTACGGCGGCGCAGGCGTCATGGTTGTCCCAGCCCACGTAGCGGGCCCGGCCCTCGACAGCCAGATGCAGGTAGCGGTCCAGGACACCAAGCTGGCTGAACGCTTCGGCCACGGCCAGCGCCACGATCTCCACGTGGTAGCCCGCCCGCCGGTACGCGGCGATCTCGGCCAGGAACTCCTCGGGGCGACCCAGCGCCGCTTCCACCACCGCGTCGAGGCGGTCCTGCCGTAGGCGCGCCTCCAGCTGGGCCTGCCACCCGTAGGTGTCCGTGCGCACCCGCACCCCGGCCGTGCGCACGTCCTCGGCGAGGAACCGCCGGTAGCGGGGATGAACGGCCTTGTAGGCGTCGCGGTCCACCCGCACCGCCCCGCCCCGCCGGGAGAGCGCGGCGTGCACCAGGTCCACGACGAGTGTCTTGCCGCTGCCGGCCTGCCCGGCCACGAACACGACCACCGGGCGTACCTGCGGCAGCCCCCGCACGAACACCCCCGGCAGAATCAGCCGGCGTAGTACTGCCTCGCTTTCGGCGCCGGACAGTACGTCCGGCGCCATGTCCTGCTCGTCCACGGATCTCCTCCCCTTCAAGCCCGACCGCTGGTGTCGGCTGCCCTACTGCGCGTCCGGGGTGTTGTCCGCGGTGGCGGGAAGCGTGACGGGGTAGCGATTGTCGGTCCAGTTGTAGAGCCACTCCTTGTGCACCGTGACCGTGTGGGCCCAGGGGAACAGGCCCTCGGCCAGGCCCAGCACGCGGTCCGCGATGGTGTCCAGCGCCTTGTTGACTCGCGAGGTGTGGATGTTCTTGCTCAGCTTGCGGTGCACGTGGAACTCGAAGCTGATCCGCAGGACCCGGGGTGTGTCGGCCACAGATCCGCCCTCTCACTAGTTGATGATCTGTCAGTTGCCAGAATCTAGTGAGATTGACCAAACTCGTCAAATTTCGACTCTACCCCTTGCCGCAGAGCGGTTGAAGGAGCCCTTTCACCAGAGTGCCCTGTCTCTTGGTGCAGGCAGGTGGCCAGCGGGCCGGCTGGTCGTCGGCCTCCCCTTCGCTCTTCCCCACCCCGGACCGCGCGCCGCCTGCCCTGCCGGACGGCCGGGAACGGGAGGCAACTACAGGACCGACGCGGACCCCGGCCGAGTAAGCGGCTGGGCGCGGCGTGCTCCGCCCCCGCACCCGTGGCCAGCGCCAAGGGCTGCGCTGGACCAGCCCCTGCCGCCTGCCCTGCGCCACCGGATCCGCCGTCAGGGCCGTGGCCGGCCCCGCCGCCGGCCCGTCGCCGCACCGGTCACGCCGAAGACGGCGTGACACTGGGCAGTTGCCATCGAGGAGGTGGCCGGTGTTCGTGCTGGCGGGCCCGCCTGCCGACCCGGCCTGCACCGGGTGCCGGTGCTGCCCGCCCACCGAGCGGTTGCCGACGTCACCACCTGCCGACGAAGACCTTGTTGCCCACCTTCACGACCTGGGAGCGCTGGCCGGGACCACCTGCTGCCGGCACCGGTCGCCGACCCGCATCACCGGCGGCGGCAGGGCACGGGCAGCGACCACCGGAACTCGTAGGCATGGAAAGGGCCGTCAAGGCCCGGGTCCGGCGGCAGCCGGACTTCCATGACTGGCGCAGTGACCCCGGCCGGTTCCGGCCAGCAGGGCCAAACCGAGCCCGGCCCGGGCGGCGGCAGCGGCACGGGCAGCCAGCCCGCCGGAGGCCACCCCGGCGAGAAACCAGCAGGTCAGAGCCCCTGTGGTGGCCGCTGTGACACAAGGTGCCGCCGGGCCGGTGGGTACGGGAGCGCCGGTTCTCCCGCGCGGCGGGTGTATGAGAGAGGCCCGCCAGCAAAATCTGGTCAAAAATGTGCTCTGACCTGCGAAAACGACCATTTTGTGTCAGGCACTGTTTGGCCCTGGCCAGCAGGGCCAAACGCTCTCGACTTTGGCCCTGCTGGCCAGGCCAAACCGGCCGGGGTTATCCACAGGCCGCCGGACCTACTGTCGGACGCAGCCTGGCGACTCGCCGAGGCGGTTCGGCCCTAACGGTAGGGCCAAAGCACTATCACCCGTGATAGTGTCCCGGTGACATTGGATCAAGGAACCTGGAGAGCGCCGATGGCTGACAAGCCCAAGCTGGGCTACGGCGAGCAGCTGGTGACCCGGCTGGACAGCCGGGGGAACGTCGTCTACTCGGTGCAGAAGATCTCGGGCCGCACCTTCGCGGAGTCCGACACCACCAAGGGCTACACGACCGACGCCCCGCTGATGATGCTCACCCTCGCCCAGATGGACATCCCGCAGACCTGGATGCGGACCTGGTGCACCCTGGTCGGCTTTCAGCAGATGAGCGGCAAGGCCCCGCGCCGGGCGCCGCTGGGCATGGTGAAGACCACCCACCGCGACATCAGCGCCGCCTCCGGCGTCTCGCGGACCTACGTCGGCGAGTCCCTGCTGTTCTTCAACGAGATCGGCTGGCTGCGGACCGCTCGCCGCTCGGTCTACCAGCTGAACCCGTTCCTCACCTTCGCCGGCTCCAGCGCGGACCAGGAAGCGGCCCAGGACGTCTGGGTCGCGGAGGTGCCCGAGTTCCTCATGCCGGGCCCGGAGTACGCCGCGGCCTGGCGCAAGGAGCGCCGAGAGGAGCAGCGGTCGGTGGCCAAGGCCGCGAACGTCGTGCTGCTGGGCTCGAAGACGGAGAAGAACGAGATGCCGGCGGCCTCGAAGGCTCGGGTCGTCCGGAGCGCCTGAGACGGCGAGGCCCGCTCCGTTGCACCGGAGCGGGCCTAACCTGACATTGGATGCTCAACGTATCAGCTAGCCGGTGGGCGCCCGCGCCCCTGACTGAGGACACCACCATGACGACCACCCGGTACGTCCCGCCGATCCCCACGACCGAGTACGTGACGATCAGCCGTGAGGCGCTGGCCGTCCTCAGCCTGGTCGAGCTGACCGCGAACAGCTTTCGCCTGGTGAACACGCTCCTGGCTTACCAGGACCCGGAGACCGGGTGCGCCGGCCTTTCCCAGGCCGAGATGGGCACCCTGCTCGGGTTGAGCGCGCCGAGCGTGAACCGGTCCGTGAAGCAACTGGCGGACAAGGGCCTTGCCTGGCTTCTGGAGCCAGGGGTCTACCAGATCCACCCGCTGCTGACCGGCGGGAAGATGCGGGCCGGCCTGGCCTCCGTGCCCCGGATCGACTCGCTCGACCCCGAGCGGTTCGGCGAGCGACTGCGGCAGCGCTACGAAGGCCAGCTCGCCAACCTCGGCATCAGCGCATAGCTGACGAGACCTGCGACGGCCCGGGCAACCGCCCGGGCCGTTTCCGTTGGCCCTGCCAGCAGGACCAAAGCACTACCACCCGTGATAGCGGTTTGGCCCTACCAGCAGGGCCAGCGCATGCATCGGCCCAGGTAAGCGGCAAGCCCCGGTTCTGGCCCTGCTGCCAGGGCCAAATCACTATCACCGGTGATAGCGGTCTGGCCCTACCAGCAGGGCCAGACCGCGAGGTGTACGTCGGCGGTTCGGCAGAACGACGGCTGGTGGTCGGCCCCGAGGGCGACAGGGGAGTGGTAGCTGCGGCTTGACCACTCTGTTCTGCAGATCTGAAACAGTGGCTGGCCTCGGCTGGCCCTGGTGACCAGGGCCAAATCGCTATCACCGGTGGTAGCGGTTTGGTCTCCCCGGTCCGGGCCGGGCTGCGAGACTGGTGATCATGACTGACCGCCGCAGGCTCTCCCTGCGCTTCTCCGAGCCCGTCACCGATGTTCCCGTGCCCGCTCAGTTCGGCGGGCTCCGGCTGCTGCCGGTTGAGCAGGGCGCCGACTTCCGCCAGCCGCCCGGCGAGACCGCGGCCGCGCCCGTACCGGCCCGGCGTCCGCTCGCGGCCGGCGGCCTGACCTTTTCCGACCCCGACCGGCAGACCTGACCGGCCCGATCGTCCCCACCGCAGGCCCGTGACCTGCGGCGGTTTCAAATTTTTGGGCCCTCATCTGAGGGCCCAAAAGTCCCGCCGCTGGCCTGCGGTTCTACCAGCCGTCCATCGCCCGGACGTCGCCGGAGATGGCGTAGCGGCGGCAGGCGAGGATCTCTTCGGTGGTGATGCCGATGTCGTTCGCGAGGCGGGCGAGGCCAGCGTCTTCGGCCTGGCGGTCGGAGACGTAGGCTGGCACGACCTCGAGGGCGAGTGCACCGATGCCGAGCTGGGCGGTGCGCTGCTGGGTGATTGCGTTTCGGCCGGCGCTCACATGGCGGCGCCAGGCCTCGGTGGTGATGCCGTCCGGGGTCGGGCCGGTCTCCAGCTCGGCGGTCGGGATGTCGGGGCGGGCGCGGACCTCGGCGATGGCTGCGGCGACGATCCCGCCGACCGTTCCGGCCGGGAGCGCGGCACCGCCGGCGTCCTGGTGGGCGTCGGCGAGCCGTTCGGCGATCAGGTCGGTGAGCTCCGCGGTGCGGCCCTTGAGGTCGACGACTGCGCGAACCGGCAGGACCAGGTCGGTGCTGTCCCACGCGTTTTTCCAGCCTGTGCTGTAGCTGTTCGGGATGTCCGTGGTGCCCGTGACCACGGACATCCCGTGCTCGTTTGCCGACCGGCATCGTGGTGTTCGCCATGTCCAGGTAGGTCGGCACGGAGGCAACGTGGCACGCAGGCTGTCGCTCGGTCAGCTCAGGGTGCAGGAGATCATCCATCGGGACGGACGGCGGTCCTACACGATTGTCCAGCCGGCCGGTGGCGTACATGCGGGGGCCGAGCGGTTCCTGTCCCAGTACGCGGGCACCGGGTCGGACCGGCCGTACGCGTACCTGCTCGTTGACCATCTGCGGTGGTTGGAGCACGAGGGCTTGGTCCCGGAGAGCGTCGGTTTCCGGGATCTGGAGCGGTATATGGGTGCGGTCGGGGCGAAGGTCGCCGCTCCGCTGAGGTCGCCGTGGCGGGTGGGCAAGCGCCCATACAGCAACAGTGCGCTGTCCTCGGCGGCGTCGTGCCTGAAGGGCTTCTACCTGCGCCAGGCCGAGCTGGGTATCAACTCTGCGCTGGCAGAGGTACTCGACAAACGGCGGATGCCGACCAAGCAGGATCGGGACCGCGCTCTGTTGGGGCACATCACGAAGGACATGGCGGCGAACCCGCTGGCTCCGCGGAGAATCCGCCGTCGGCACCCGAAGATGCTGCCCGACGGCGCCCGCGGGTTGCTGCTGTCGGTGGTGAACTCGGCCCGCGACCGGCTGGTTGTCAACTGGTTGAGCGACGGCGGTTTCCGCATCGGAGAGCTGTGCGGTCTGCATCTGTGCGATCTCCACCTGCGTGAAGGCGCCAGCTGCGGCGAGTGCAGCGCTCCGCACGTCCACGTCTGTCACCGCGAAGGCCTCTTCAACGGTGCCCGGGCGAAGACGAAGCGGCCCTGGGAGCTGGAGGACGGCACGATCCGGGGCGGGCTCATCAAGCGGGTCAGCCCGGCAATGGTCCACGCCTACTTCGACTACCTCACGGGTGAGTACCCCCGCGGCGCGTCCCACGGGATGCTGCTGGTCCAGCAACAGGGACCAGATCGGGGGCTGCCCTGGGCTCCGGAAGGCGCCCGCAAGATGATCAGCAGGGCTGCGGCCCGGGCGGGCCTGGGCAAGGTCCGTCCCCACGCGTTTCGTCATTCCTTCGCGAATGCGGTTCTCGACGCCTCGGACGGCAACCTGGTGGTGGCCCGGGATGCCGGCGGCTGGGCTTCCACGCAGGTGGTCGACGAGATCTACGCCCACCTGGACGTCAACGATCCCGTCTTCAACGCCGCGCTGCTGATGGCGTGGGGTGAGTGAGGATGGAATCGACGTCACCGCTCCGTGTGCTGGCCGACCCGGCCCGTGCCCGTCGCACTCGCGACAGGCTTGAAGTGCTGACCGCTCTGCTCGGCGGCCCGTCGGTCGATCCGCTCTACCGCCACTCCGTGATCAAAATCCCCCCGGACCACTCCGTCTATGGCTGGGCCTGCAAGGTCGCCAGCTGCGGAAACGTCCAAATGTCACACAGAGACATCTGCAGTCCCCACGAGAGGGAATGGCTGCGCGCGCAGCGTGAAGGTGTCACGCGTCGGGTCTTCCTCAACGAGGCTGGGCGGGCCGAGGTCCGGCGGCTCGACCCTGCGGCGGGCACACTAGACCTCGGGAGCCTGCCGCCTCTGACCAGGGCCGAGTTTCAGTGGGGATTGTTCACCCATACACAGCAAGCATCCCGCTACGACTGGCACGCGCGCGAACTCCGCGCCTTCGTTCGTCTCATCCAGGACCACCGTGTCGCGTCGTTGGTCGATCTCTCGGCGGCCGACGAGCACGTGCCCGCCCGTTTCGCCAGCATCCTGCGCGAGATTTCCGCCGAATTGCGGATCGTTTACTTCACCCCGGAGGAGACCAAGGAGGCCGGATACATCGAGACCGAGCACTTCGGGGTTCGCTTCCACCGCTCCCGCAGCGACTTCGATCTCACGCAGGTCTCCCAGCGATGGCTGCGTGACCTTCTCTGGGAGCACCTCGCCGACCGGCTCCGATCGCCCCAGGGGCCAGCGCGCAGAGGGGGCCTGCTCCGCCATGACCGCCGCGCCTGCACCGAACTGAGCGCCTTCCTCGAAGCAGTGGCGCCGGATGGTGGACACGCACCGGCGTTCCTCACCGAGGAGCACATGCGTCGATTCGTCGCCGACCACAACAAGCGCGTCCGGGAGGGCCTGCCGTCCCTGGCCATCCAGCTGGCGAACGGGAAGCCGTCCGTCGTCACCGGTCACACCCGCCGGTTCACCTTTAGCCACGCTCGCGCGATCTTGAGGACCGCGCTGGACAGCGGCGAGGCCGAGCGGATCGGCCTGCCGCGGGCATTCATCACCGCGCTGCCCTACGCGAAGAACCCGGTTGGAGGCAGACGCAACCCGTTCCCCGACGATGTCGCCCAAGCCCTGTCCGACGAGGAGAACCTGCAGCATTTGGCGGACCGATACGATCCCGGCGACCTCGGCATCCGGGATGCCTGGGAAGCCCTGGTGTTCACCGGCCGACGCTGCACGGAGGTACTGGACCTGCGGCTCGAATGCGTCAGCCGTCACGGTGGGCTGCCCCTCCTTTGGCATGACCAGACGAAAGTCGGCAACTACGGAGAGGCGATCCGGATCCCCGAACGGCTCTACCTGCGCATCATGGAGCGGCAGTTGACGACCGTCGCACGCTTTGAGGACCGCCACGGACGCCCGCCCACACCGGCCGAGAAGAAGCTGATGGCGTTGTTCCCCACGCGCGATCGCAACCCGCACGGCCGGGACTCGATCGCCTACACCACATTCCGTGACCGGTTCCGGCAGTGGATCGGCGAGCTCGATCTCGGGACGTGTGTTCCCCACCAGGCCCGTCACACCCTGGCCACCAATCTGCTCCGACACGGCGCGGGCCTGCACCACATCAAGCAGTACCTTGGCCATGTCTCCGGCCGTATGGCCGAGCACTACGCGAACCCTCGGGAATTGCATCAGACGGGCGAGAAGCCGCAGGTCGCCAGCTCACGGAGACGCCCTGATGCTCTCGAAGGCTACTACGAACTAACCGTCTGATCAGGCAGTTTGCCATGGCTGTCCCATCTGATGCAAGATCTGCCCTCTAGAAGGGACGGTCTGTGTGGCGCAACAGCGAACGGTGGCCCTGGCCGGAGCGGCTCAACTGGAGCTGGTCTCCGGGGTGGTCCAGCTGCGTCCGGAGGACGCGATGGTTGCGGCGATGCTGCGCGGCTGGCGGGCCCAGCAGATGGCCCGGGGCCTGAAGGAGGACACGATCGCCGGCCGCGAGCGGCTGATCCGACGCTTCCACGAGTTCACCAACGAGTACCCGTGGCAGTGGCTGCCCGGTCACATGGACGAGTGGTCGGCCTCGCTCACGGGCGAGAGGCATCTGGCGCCGTCCACGATCCGCAGCTACCAGGGCGAAGTGCGGCAGTTCACCGAGTTCCTGATCGACGGCCGCTACGGCTGGGCGACCGCCTGCGAGGACGCCTTCGGCACGCACCCGGTCGCGATCTGCCACGAGTGGAACACCATCGCCCACCTCAACGACTACGAAGGCGACCCGGAGGCGCGGCCTTTCACCCGCGATGAGCTGCAGCGGTTCCTGGACTACGCCGACGACCAGGTCGACCGCGCGGTGCGGTCCAAGCGCAAGGGAGCCCTCGCCGCCTACCGGGACGCCACCCTCTTCAAGGTCGTCTACGGCTGGGGCCTGCGGCGCACGGAGACCTCGAAACTGGACGTGGCCGACTTCGGCCGCAATCCGAAGGCCCGTCAGTTCGGCCGGTACGGAACGCTCAACGTGCGCTACGGCAAGGCGAAACGAGGGCAGCCGCCGCGACGCCGGAACGTGCTGTCGGTCATGGACTGGGCGGTGGACGCGGCCCGGGACTATGTGGAGAACGTCCGCCCGCGCTTCGGCTGCGAGCACCACCCGGCGCTCTGGGTGACCGAACGCGGCGGCCGCGTCAAGCCTTCCGAGATCAACGCCCGGTTCGTCGCCTACCGCGACGCCCTGAAGCTCCCGAAGGCTCTGGTCCCCCATTCCCTCAGACATTCATATGTCACACATTTGACCGAAAACGGTGTAGATAGGCGATTTATCCAGCAGCAAGTAGGCCACGAGTGCGACAGCTCAACGGCCATATACACCCACGTCAGCGACGACTTCATGAACACTGCTCTGAGCAACGCACTCAACCCGGCGTTCGACCAGGCGCCGACCGGGAAGGACCGATGATGGCCGCCAAGCTCGACTACCGCTGGCACCTGCGTCACCTGATGGCGGATCACGGCATGTTCTCCACCACCGACCTCCTGCCGCCACTGGCCCAACGCGGCATCAACCTGTCCTCCAGCCAGGTCTACCGCCTCGTCGTCGAGCGCCCCGAGCGCCTCAGCCTGAAGATCTTGATGGCCCTGCTGGACATCCTGGACTGCACGATGGACGACCTGATCGAACCCGTCGCCGCAGCCGGCGCCGCGCAGAGGCCCAAGAAGGCCGCCGCAGGCGGGACAGCCGCCGAGAGCATCGGCGACCTGCGGCCCAAGCGGGCCAGGATCGCCCCGGTGGACCAGTGACCGACACCATCGACGAGGCCCTGGCGGACCCGGTCGGCCTGATCGTGCGGCTGGTCGCGAACGTCGAACGCGGCTTGGACGCTGCTCGGATCCACGAGGTCGTCGTCGATGTCGCCGGCGGGCGCGCGAAACGCCGCCGCCTGGCCCAACTCCTCTCGGACTGCCCGCAGGTGCTGACGACCGGCGGGCCACCGGTGGCGTGGTCGGTGGGACAACTGCTGCGAGGGCTTCGGGAGGCCGGCGCGACCTCGATAGCCGCCCCACGGTGCGGTGTATGCGGACGAACCCTGACCTACATGATCAGCCGACGGGGATACCTGCTCTGCTCGCCATGTCCGGGTACTACCTCAGGTGCAGAGGTGCGTACGGGTTCAAATGCAGAGGTTCCCCGGCGTGTCGTGATGTCGGGTTCATGAAGTGGGTCACCCTTCGCTCGGGTGTGTGATGAAAGGAGCGAAAGGTGACCCGTCTCTATGATCCTGCAGACGGAGCAGTGGATGGAACTACGTCGTTTCCGGGCCCTGCGTGAGGCCGGGATGAGCATCTCCGAGATCGCCCGGGAGACCGGGACGAACTGGCGGACCGTCAAGAAGTACCTGGAACAGCCCGGGACCGTGGTTCCCGAACGCGGGACGCCGCGCAAGGGCTGCATCCCCCAGGTCGTCACCGCGTACGCGCCGGTGATCGATGCCTGGCTGCGGACGGACATCACGCTGAAGGGCACGGTGATCCACGAACGCCTCGTCGATGCCTACGCCTTCACCGGGCACTACCAGCGCGTGAAGATGTATCTGCAGGAGGCCCGCCCCAGGATCGCCGCCGAGCTCGGGCTGGGCCCTGGTGACATGGACGGACTGCACCGCCGGTTCGAGGTCTTCCCCGGCGCCCAGGCCCAGGTGGACTGGGGCACCGAGGGCAAGCTCCTCGCCCGCTCCGGCATCGAGAAGGTCTACTCCTTCCACATGGTGCTGTCCTACTCGCGGGACCCGTTCTGCTGCTTCACCACGAGCATGGACCTGGCCACCTTCTGGGACTGCCACCGGCGGGCGTTCGCCCACTTCGGAGGCGTCCCGAAGACGATCGTCTACGACCGCACCAAGACCGTCGTGCGCCGCCACGTCGCCCCCGGCAAGGCCGTCCCGCTCCACCCGGAGGCGGTCGCGTTCGCCGGGCACTACGACTTCGACATCGACGTCCTCGCGGCCTACCGCCCCACCGGCAAGGGTCGGGTCGAGCGGCAGGTGACGATCGTGCGCGACCACGTCCTGGCCGGGCGCTCGTTCGCCTCGCTGATGGAGCTGGACGCCGCGTTCGCCGCCTGGGTGCCGCTGCGAAGAGCCCGCACCCACCGCACCCACGGCGAGGTCATCGGGGTGCGGGCCACCCGCGACCACGCCGCGCTGCGGCCGTTGCCCGCCCGTCCCTACATCGTTGCCGACCGGCACCTGCGGCCCGTCGGCAAGGACTGCCTGGTCGCCTTCGAGGCCAGCCTCTACTCGGTGCCGGCCCGCCGGATCCGCCCCCGCCAGCTGGTCGAGGTCCGCGCCGGCCACGACACCGTCTCCCTGCACCTGCTGACCGCCGATCTGACCGGATCGACCCTGCTGGCCGTGCATCCCCGGGCCGCGGTGCGCGGCCAGTGGGTCATCGACAAGACGCACTGGGACGGCCTGCCCGACGGACACACCCGCGCCGTCACCACCGGAGAGCTGACCGACGACCGGCCCGCCGCCCGGGCTGCGGCGTCCTCGACCAGCCCGCTCCAGGACCTGCTCCAGCGCACCGGCGCCGACCAAGTCCCGGTCGGCAGACGCTCGTTGCAGTTCTACGACGAGATCGCCGGCATCCGACCGGTCCGCCTCGTCCCACCGCTCGACACCACGACCGAGAAGGAAACCGCGTGACCCACCAGAGCGACACCGCCGCCGCGAGGCCCCAGACCCCACAGGGCTGGCGGCCCTGGGCTCTGGACGCCGCCCATCTCCTGGAACTCACCGAAGAGTTCTTCCGCCAGGCCGACGAGGGCGTCCACATGGCCCTGGCGGACTTCTGCGCGGCCCGCGGTGAGCACCCCGTTACCGCCCCGGACGGCTACCTCGACGCGCTCGGCCTGACCGCGTTCGCCGTCCGCTCCGACGCGACGGCAGGTGAAACCGCATGAGCGAGCTGGTCACCCACCGGATCCGGGCCACCGCCGCCAAGCTCGGCCTGCCCCACCTGGCCTGCAGCCTCGACCACCTCACCGGCCGCGCGGATGCCGGGAGGATGGGCTACCTCGACTTCCTCGACCTCGCCCTGTCCGAGGAACTCGCCGTCCGCGACGACCGTCGCTTCCACACCGCCCTGCGGCTGTCGAAGCTGCCCCACCATAAGACCCTGGACGACTACGACTTCGCCTTCCAGCCCGACCTCGACCCACGCAAGGTCAAGGACCTGGCCACTCTCGCGTTCATCGAGGCCCGCTCCAACGCCGCTTTTCTGGGCCCGCCGGGTGTCGGGAAGACACACCTGGCCGTGGCCCTCGCGGTCGCGGCCTGCCGGGCCGGCTACTCGGTCTACTTCACCACCCTCGACGACATGGTCCGCAACCTGAGGGCTGCCGACACCGCAGGCCGCCTCACCATCAAGATGCGGACCTACCTGCGCTCCAGCGTCCTGGTGATCGACGAGGTGGGCTACCAGACCCTGACCCGCGACGACGCGAACCTGCTGTTCCAGGTCGTCTCGAAAAGGTATGAAAAGGGCCCCATCCTGCTGACCTCGAACAAGACCTACAGCGAGTGGGGCCAGGTCTTCAGCGACGACGTCCTCGCCACCGCCATCCTCGACCGGCTCCTGCACCACTGCACCACCCTGCCCATCAACGGCCCCAGCTACCGCCTGCGCAACCAGCTCTCCACCCTCGAAGGAGCCCTGGCCGGCATCTGACCCGAATCCGCAGGTAGTGGCCGACGGCCAGTCAGTTGATATCTGGGCTGGCCGTCGGTGCGGGTGAGAGGTGCGCGGGCATGGCGGCGG
>NZ_JBITZP010000063.1:0-31839 GCF_044546945.1 Kitasatospora sp. NPDC053057
CGCCATCAAGCCAGTGCTCGCCGCAGCCACTACCAACGACGGCTCGCCGACCCCTCAACCGGATAGATCACGAAGTCGCACTGGAGTACTAGGGGCAGACCTTCGCGACAGGGGTGGCCCCGGGCCTCGGCGACATTCGGTCGAATGACGCCGCCGGGCTCCGCTGTTGGGTGTGCAGGAGTCCTGCAATCAGGACGCCATGTGCCGAGGGGTGCTGTGCCAGAAGCGTGCCAGATCGGGCGGTACGTGGCGGCCGGTCGCGGGTGCCGGCGGTGCGGCAGCCGGGGAACAGGCAGGCCAGGCGCGGCGCAGGTCAGGGTCAGCAGCCGGGCGCTGCTCTTGTGAAGCAGTCATCCGTTCCTGGGCCGTCTGTGGGCCGTCCGGGGCTGGCCAGCAGCGACCGACAACACCGACCAGCGACCGCTCCACGGCGGGCCCGCGGCGGCTGGTCGTTTCCGTCCCGGGGTGACACCAGTTCCTGCGCAACAAAGAGGCGAGCAGCCGGCGCTGTAGTGACTTGCTCACGATCATCAGTGTGGGGCCCTGGGAAGCGGCAAAGGTTCGTGGTGATGCCAGAGGAGCGATCGATCTTCGCGGCGGAGCTCGGCTGATCCCCATTCCAGTCGAACCACTCCGCTGGCCAGGGAGCATGCGTAGGCGACGAGCACCAGCTTGGTCTCGGGCGACAGACGCAGGAGGTCGGCGTGCGGCTCGTCTTCCTCAGGCAGCTCGATGCCGAGGTCGAAAGCGATCTGGCGAGGCTCCGGGCCATGTCGACGGATGAGATCCGCGCGGAGCCCGGAGGAGCGTCGGAGCCTGGCGACGGTGACTGGTACATCCTTCTTCGCGTAGCGGATCGGGAAGATGACGTGGCCAGCGATGACCATGACCGTTCGTGCCTGGAGCCGGACTGGCTCGGAGCCGGGAAGGTCCGCCAGTCCGGTTACAAGCTCTTCATACTGTGCCGCGTAGAGGCCGTGGCCGTAAGCCTCGTGGGTTTGGGTGTGGACGCCCTCATGGCCGCCGCGGGCTCGGTCGTGCGCATTGAGGATGCATGCCGGCACGATCGTCGTCAGCTGGGAGGCAAGCTTGCCGAAGACCTCCGTAGCCCACGGACTGGCGACGTTTTTCGATCCCATGGATCCCCCGATCAAAGTCCGCTGGTTCGACCTTTGACGGTCCGGCGGAGGGCTTTGCCGATCAAGGGCGCATTACGGGTCGCACGATGCACTCGCTGGAGTCATGGCAGGTTGACGGTGCCTCAGGCGCATCAAGTTGAGCGGTCAGATCGCCTTGGGCCGCGGGACCAGGGCCGGACCACACGCTGTGCACGCGCCCGAACGAGACTGGCGAGAACGGGCGACTCGGCGTGCATCGAAACTGCCGTGACCAGCGCAAACAGGTTCCGGCGCGACCTGGGGGTCAAGGGGTCGCAGGTTCAAATCCTGTCGTCCCGACTGGGATTCGCCCCATTGTCGCAGGTCAGAGGCCGTTTTCTCGTTCGTGAGAAAGCGGCCTTCGGCATTCTCCGGGATATGCCTCTCACATCCGTCTCACGGTTTCACGGTTCGACACTGGGGGCGGGGGCCGCTTGGCGTCGTGAACTGGTGACTATCGCGTCGTTCCTGCCTTTATGTCTGCTCTGGCGGTCACAACTATGGTTTCGATGGTTGCTCGCCGTGATCGCAGGCTCAGTCTGACGGGTTCGCACTTGACGCTTTCTGGCGCCGATCAAGTGCGCGCCGACAGGTCCTGCGGCTGCCCCAGTGGCGGATGAATCGGGAGATGACAAGGCGGCCGCAGCCCTTCGTCGCGCGGCTCGATGTACGGCCGCTCCTGGTGTGCGGCGTCAGGGCCGTTGTTGCCAGACCTCCTTCGGCGGCAACCGCAGCAGCAGGTCGTCTCGAAGCTATCGGTTGAACGCCCAGTAATTGGGGGTCTCGCCCGGCCGGTAGAGCCGGGCGGGACCCCCTCTACTGATCGGTCAACTGTTAGGTGCGATGGTCCAGCTCTGTGCAGGTGTTGAGGATGAGCTGGGTGCCGGGTGTGGTGTCGGCGTTCGGGTCGTCGACGTATCGATTCCGTGCTCCAGCGGATCCTGGAACGGTGGCACGTACCGGGCACCGAGCACGCTGGCTACGACCCCTACAGCGGCGACGTCCGCGTCGGCGGCCGGGGCCGCGCCAAGCACGGCAGTGGATGCAGGCACTGCTGCACTCCGCATTCTGAGAAGGATTGGCCGACCGAGCGCCCCCCCAGAAGATGCCAGCACCTCATCACATCGTGTGATTCAGGTCGCGCACGCAGGCACCGCCCGGAGGTCGGCGCGGAGCTGCGGTCCGCGGGGTCGGGGGCCTGTGGGACGGTGATCGCTCGTGCCGCTGCGTCCGGCCTGCCTGCCGTGACGAACGCCCGGAAGGGGTGGCAGCAGTGGCGGCCACTCGACATGGGGGACCGCCTCACAACCAGCGATGCCATCTGTCAGATCGGCCTTCACGGCAAAGAAGTTGACGCTCCACCAGACTGTCTCCCACCTGCGGTCGAGCGCTTCGTGCCGCGCACCCGCGTCCACCATCCTGAAGATCTCGGACACTTTCCGTTATCCGCAGCTCCATGCCCGATCTCCCATATGTCGGCAGCAAACCACCCCCATCTGCCGACGAGGAGAGAACATGACCGGCAAACGAGTGGTGCGCGGGCGCGACAACGGCCCTGTGCCGGTGGGCACTTCGGTGGCGGCGAGCGTCATCGTCGGCACCCTGTCCCGCCACGGACGGTCGCCGAACTGACTGTCAGTCGACTAATCGCCGAGTCCGCGATCGGCCAGGACCAGCCATCGTCTCGGCGCCCCACAACCGACACGGGCCTTCCGCATCGGGAAAAGTGACGAAGCATCACCTAATTTGCGAAGCCTCCCCACTAGACCGCGCCGCACGGTGCTGCCCCCACACCAGGAGAACCCATGAAAGCCGCACACGCCCGCAACAAGCTGCCCAAGCTCCTGATAGCCGCCGCCCTCGCGCTGACCGCCGGGGTCGGGATCGCCGCCAACGGGCCGGGCAGCGCTCACGCGGGGCTCACCAGCCCGTCCCCCGAAGCCAAGACCGACGCTCCCCGCGCAAGTCTGGCACCCCAGTCGGCCACCGAAGCCGTCCAGGACGACGCGAAGCAGGTGCGCCCCAAGGATCGTCGACCTCTGCCTTCCGACACCGAGGCGCAGCACCAGAACTACGGCAGCCCGACAAGGTCCGCCGCGGCAAGGTCGAAGGCGACGACCGGGGAGGCAGGCGGCCCGAAGGCGAGTGTCGCAGCCTGCTCCATCAGCGCCTTCACCGCGAACACCGGCGGCGCCCTGATCCAGGCGATCCAGTCCGCCGGCCCGGACTGCATCAACGGCCTGTTCAACGTCACCGGTTCAGACGCACACCTGGCCTTCCAAGAGTCGCAGATGACCACGGTGGCGGACGCCTTGGCCGCCGCCTCCCGCAGCTATCCGGGGGACAACAGCACCCACGTCCTGGAGCTTGTGCTCTACCTCCGGGCCGGCTACTACGTGCAGTGGAACCACAAATCCGACGTCGGTACCTACGGCAGCGCTCTGCAGACCGCGATCCGGTCCGCCCTGGACTCCTTCTACGCCAACGCCCACAGCCTGGACGCCACCGACGCCAACGGCGCCGTCCTCTCGGAGGCCGTCACCCTGATCGACAGTGCCAGCCAGAACGCCCGCTACCTGCCCGTCCTCAAGAAGCTGCTCACGGGCTACAACAGCTCGTACAACAATTCGTACAACATGCTGACCGCGGTCAACAACGTCTACACCGTCCTCTTCCGCGGCCACCAGAACCCCGACTTCACCACCGCCACCGAAGCCGACCCTTCGATCCTCACCACCCTCGAGACCTTCGCCAACAACAACCTCGGCCTCCTGGGCGGACCGCAGAGCTACCTGGCGTCCAACGCCGGCACCGAGCTGGCCCGGTTCCTCCAGGACCGCACCCTGACCCCCACCGTCCGCCCGATGATCAAGAACCTGTTGGCCAAGTCCTCGATGACCGGCCCCACCGCCCCCCTCTGGGTCGGCATCGCCGCTCAGGCGAACGACAACGACCAGAACAACTGCTCCGACTACGGCACCTGCGACCTCCCCAACCGGCTCAAGAAGGCCGTGCTGACCATCGACTACCAGTGCGGCACGATCCACATGGTGACCCAGGCGCTCACCAAGGAGCAGCTGCTCAGCACCTGCGACAGCCTCACCGGCGAGAACGCCTACTTCCACAAGCTTGCCAAGGACCCCGGCCCGCTGCCCGACGACCACAACAGCGCCATGGAGGTGGACGTCTTCCACTCCACCAGCGACTACCAGACCTACGCCAACGTCATCTTCGGCGTCGACACCAACAATGGTGGCATCTACGAGGAAGGCGACCCCTCCAAGCCCGACAACCACGCCCGGTTCGTCGCCTACGAAGCCGACTGGCTGCGTCCGAGCTTCCAGATCTGGAACCTCAACCACGAGTACACCCACTACCTGGACGGCCGCTTCAACACCGCCGGCGACTTCGCCGCCACAACCGCCACCCCTGGCACCATCTGGTGGATCGAAGGCTTCGCCGAGTACGAGTCCTACGGCTACCGCGGCGTGACCGACACCGCGGCGGTCGCCGATGCGGCCAAGGGCAGCTACCCGCTCAGCACCGTCTTCGCCAACACCTACAGCAGCGGCACGGACCGGATCTACCCCTGGGGCTACCTCGCGGTGCGCTACATGATGGAGAACCACCGCTCCGACATCGACACCCTGCTCGGCCACTACCGATCCGGTGACTACAAAGCCGCACTCGGCCTGATCAACTCCATCGGCACCAGCTACGACGCCGACTGGGCCAAGTGGCTCAAGGAATGCGCCGCCGGTGCGTGCAACGCCCCCGGCAAGCCGCTCACCGCCACCTTCACCGCCAAGGCGAACGGCCTGAACGTCGCGCTCACCGACACCACCGAAGACTCCGCAGCGATCACCGCTCACAAGTGGGACTTCGGCGACGGCACCACCTCCACCGATGCCAATCCGACCAAGACCTACGCCAAGCCGGGCAGCTACCACGTCCGGCTGACCGTCACCGACAAGGCCGGCGCCACCGCAACCGCCGACCAGACGGTCGCGGTCGGTGCTTCAACCGCCGAGTGCGCCGCTGACGACACCCGCCGCCTGGCTCAGAACTGCAGCCGATCCAACCTCACCGCCGCCGCCCGGGACAACAGCTACCTCTACATCGACATCCCTGCCGGAACCAAGAACCTCACCATCACGGCCACCCCCGGCACCGGAACCGCCGACCTCTACTACAGTCCCACCACCTGGGCCGACAGTACCGCCAGCACCGCCTCCGCCACCGGCAACGGCCCGCACACCCTCACCATCACCAATCCCCCGGCTGGCTGGAACTACATCACCCTCCACGCCACCACCGCCCTCACCGGCGCCACCGTGACGACCACGTTCTGACCCCGCCGGTCGCGCCGTCCCGACGTCCGGCTCTCTGCCGGTGAACTGCCGCTGTTCGACGCCGGATTCGCGTTCGGGGTTCGGGTTCAAGCGATTCGAGCAGGACGGTGCCGACGCCAGGCCGCGAAGGGTCGCCCGGCAACTCCGGTTGGGCCGGGGGGGGTAAATCTGTACAAAAGGATCGTATAAGTCTGTTATGTGACAGGCCGGCCAGGATTTGACCCTGGGTTTTGGTCAGCCTGTCGCGGACGTTTCGGAGGTTGGGTTCCGGTCCAACGGTTACTCGTTCCAGGTCGAGAGGAATCACCGGACGGCCAGTCAGGGCATGCGGATCGCCGAAATATCGATTGATTCGAGGAGTGGAACATCGGCAATTCGGAGATCGGCCTTGCGGTGCAGATCGAATCCGCCCTCATGCCATGGAAGCTGTTGTTTGGCGGGCGTGGTGACGGCGGTGGCCGCCGGTGCCGGCCGGCCACCTGGAGATGATCCTGATCCGAGGGGGGCGGATACCTCCCTCGTCCGTGGGTGCACCATGGCCGGAGAGGATTTGGCACCCAATCCGCGTACGGAAGGGGAGTGGTAGTGGGCACCCTGAGGAGTCGAACAAGGGCTACGAGCGGCGCGTGACACAAGTCACTATCGAACTCGCCCCTCGCTCGCCGCTCGCTCACATGCCTCTCACGGATCGGGCGTCATGAGGTGGCATCAAGCGCCGGGCAGATTGGACGAGATGGGACCTGACCTGCGGGATTCGGACCAGTAGACATCAGCCGCTGGGGGTCAAGGGGTCGCAGGTTCAAATCCTGTCGTCCCGACCAGCGTTTTCGCAGGTCGTAGGCCGTTTCCATCGGAAGGTGGGGGCGGCCTTTCTGTTGTGTCGTCATCTGGTGGTCGCAGTGTGGTCTCGACGGGCCGGCCGGGGCGCTGGTTGGCGACGCTGTGTCGTTTTCCGCGTCTGGTGGGTGGTCAGCCGTGAGGTGCGGGGGATTCGGGCTGTGTGGTGCCTGGCGTTGTGGTCGGCCTGGTCGAGGGCGTGGTTGATGGCGTCGACGGCTTCGCGGACGGCCTGGATGGTCAGGTAGTGGTAGACGTCCACGGTGGTCGAGAAGGTGGAGTGCCGCAGCGTCTTGGAGACGATCGGCAGCGGCACGTTTTCGTCCATGGCCAGGGCGCAGGCGAGGTGGCGCAGGTCGTGGACGCCGATGACGGGGACGCCGGCTTCGCGGCAGAGGCGGTGGAAGCGGCGGAGGACGTAGGACGGGTGGAGCGGGCGGCCGTGGCGGTGGAAGACCAGGCCGTGTCCGGGAGCGGGGTTGGGGCCGCGGAAGGTGTCGGGGGCGAGGCGGTGGGCGATCGCCGCGGTGGCGCGGTCCGATAGGGCGACCCGGTTGCGGCTGGAACGGGTCTTGGGTTCGGTGAAGACGAGTTCTTTGTTGTCGATGGCCGAGAGCGTCCAGCGGATGTACATGAAGCGCTTGTCGAGGTAGGCGTCGTCCCCGTGGAGGGCCAGGGCCTCGCCCTTGCGGATGCCGGAGCCGATGAGCAGCTCGGTGAGGTCGGCGCTCAGGGGGTCGGCTCCGTGGGCGTAGCGCAGGAACGTGGCCGCGTGGTCGACGGTCCACTCGATGCGGTCGGCGCGGCGCGGCCGGCGAATGACCAGGGGCGGCCGACGTTGCGGCGCAGGCGGCCGGCGCGGACGGCGTCGCCGAGCGCGCTGGAGAGCGTGCACAGCATGCGGTGGACGGTGACTCTGCCGCGGCCGTGGGTGAGCTGGTGGTCGGCGAAGGCGCGGATGTGGGGCCGGCGGAAGTCGTCGAGGCGGATGGCGCGGAAGGCGGGGATGAGGTCGTCGTACACGTGCCTGCGGTAGTGGGAGGCGGTGGTGGGCTTCAGTTCGGCTTGTTTGGCGTGGAACCAGTCGTCGAGGTAGTCGGCGACGCTCTGGTCGGGGTCGCGGGCGATGCCGGTGCGTTCGCCTTCGAGGTAGCGGTGCAGCGCCTTCTTCGCGGCCTTCTTCTTGAGGTAGCCGCCGCGGCGGATGGTGTGGCGCCTGGCGTCGATGCGGGTGTGGCTGTCGACGGCGAAGGTCCAGGTGCCGTGGCGGGGGTCGGTGGCGAGGAGGGGGCAGCGGGTGCCGAGCTGCTTGCGGTGCTGGTCGCGGCAGCCGCAGCGGCGGTAGACGCGGCCGCGCTTGGCTGAGGAGCGCATGGTGATCACTTCACGGAGGGTCGTGGTCGTGCCGGCCCTTCCAGTCTGGTCCCGTGCGGGCGCACTGCGGCGGGCGATGGGATCACCGTGCGACCACCGGAGGCCTTTGGTGCCTCTGGCCTGGTGTGATCCCTTGACCTGCGCTCAGATTGCCTGCGGTTCCCTTGAGCGGCTCGCAGCCTTGTGGATCACGTCCGGAGCCCTGGTGTCCGGACGTGTCGTCGCTGATGGCGACCGGACGGATGCTCTCGGGTGTGGGACGGCCCGGGGCGCGACGCCGACTGCGGCGTGGCCAGGGGCTGGCTGCGAGTGGGTCTGGGGTGCTCTGATTTTATCGAATTCCTCCGGGGTATCGGCGGGGAATGGTGCCCTCGTTTCCCGCCCGCGGGGCCGCTCGGGCCGTTTCGGGGGGTGGTGGAATTCCGCCCCCCTTTCCGGGGTTGCGGAATTCCCGAACCTGATTGATCGGCAGACCTGCATGCCGGGGCGGTTGCGCTGAGTAGTATCGGCCGGAATTCAGGGGTAGGCGTCGACGGCCTGGGGTGAACGTTCGGTTGCCGACAGGTCGACGGCTGTCACGCGGAGTTGCCGAGAGGCTCGGGTGGTCAGAGCCCTCCGTTGTCACCCTGGGTGATTGTCGAGGGGATGCGTCGTGTGTCGGGGCAGGCGGTCTCGGCGGCGGGTCAGGTAAGCCGGTCGCGGTGCTGGGCTGCGGCTTCGCGGACGAGCCGGGCGAAGCGTTCGCGGCTGCGGTCCTGGTGTCGCTCGGCCTGTTCGTCGTCCCAGTCCTCCGCCTCGTCGGCACCGGAGTCCTCGTCGTATTCCTCGTGGAGGAGCTGGCAGCCGTGGATGCCGGCGAGAAGGTCTTCGAGGAGGTCGCGGGCGGGGCGTTTCGGGTCGAGCGGGGTCAGGCGCAGGCCGGTGTCCTCGGGGTCGGTGTCCGGGCCGGTGTGTTGGGCGAGGTCGTCGTCGAGGTTGTCGAGTTGTTCGCGTAGGCCTGCGGGGTCGGGGAGGAGGCCGTCGGCGATGTGGAGGGCGTGGCGTACGAGGCCGGTGACCGCGTCGTAGGGGGAGGTGCCGGCTTCGAGGAGCTGGAGGACGAGGGTGGGGGTTTCGTGGGGGAGGGCTTCGATGTCGTCGGCGTCGCGGAGCAGGGTGGTGGGGGAGTGGCCGGTGGCGTCGGCGGTGACTTCGGCGGCGGCTGCGAGCCAGTGGGCCGCGGCGACGGCCGCGGCGGTGGGGTCGATGTCGGTGAGCAGTGCGGCGGGGCCGAAGGGGTTCTGCTGGAGGAGGCGGTCGGCGGCGGCGACCTGGACGGGGGAGGCGCCTTCACGGCTGAGGAGCACGGCTTGGCGGGCGCGGCCGGTGAGGTCGCCGAGTTCGGCGCTCTCCACGCCGGCGAGCTCGGTGGCGGCTTCCGCGAGGACGGCGTCGGTGAGGTCCGTGTTGCCGAGGGTGTGCAGGGCGCGGCCGGCGCGGTGGGCGGATTCGGCCAGGGGGCTGTAGGAGACGTCGAGCATGCCGCCTTGGGGGAGGTTGGGCCGGGTGATGGCGCCGGGGACCTCGTCGAAGGCCTTGCGCTCCTCCGCGCGGTGCCAGCCCTCGGAGTTGGGGTCCTGGGAGGCGGCGGCGCTGGCCGGGTGGGTGTAGGTGCGCCACGCGGCATCGGACAGGTGGGTGAGGGCGCGGGCCAGGCTCAGGAGCACGGAGGTGCCGGCCTCGGCGGGGAGACCGACGATACGGGTGGCGAGATCGCCCGCGCCCGTTCCCCAGGTGGCGATCAGCTCGTGCCGCTCGGGGTCGATGCTGTAACGGGTCATGAAGGCCTGCCTTCGGGGGCTGCGTGGCTCCTTGTTGGGCCGTGCACCATTCTGGCGCATCGTCAGATCGTGAGGTTGCGCCATCGACAGGGGTTGGGCGTCCCGCGTGGCAGCCCGTTCTGATCTCTTCCTGGGAACGGGTTCGCGAATGCCGACGTGATGGCGGGTGCCAGGTATCGATGCCCCGGAATGCGTTGGACCAATGGGGCGATATCGGGCGAGCAGATGCCGGGAGTGGAGCGGTTGTTCGCTTAGCCTTTCGCCCGGCCGCCTCCTCGGTGGCGCCGGCTTCGGGGACGAGGACAGGGGCGCAGGGTGAGTTCGTTGGGTGCGGCTGCGTCGACGCGGGGTGCGAGGTTTCGGGCGTGGCTGCTGGAGGGCCTCTCCGACATGGCCAAGCAGTACCCGGGACCGCACGCGGAGGCGCCGGTCGAGCACAAGGGCCAGCGGTGGTGGCGGGTGATGTGCCTGACCGGTCTGGACTACTTCTCCACGCTCGGCTACCAGCCCGGCATCGCCGCCCTCGCAGCCGGGCTTCTGTCTCCGGTGGCGACCATCGTGCTGGTGATCGTGACGCTGTTCGGCGCGCTGCCGGTGTACCGGCGGGTGGCGCAGGAGAGCCCGCACGGTGAGGGGTCGATCGCGATGCTGGAGCGGCTGCTGTCGTTCTGGCAGGGGAAGCTGTTCGTCCTGGCCCTGCTGGGGTTCGCGGCCACGGACTTCATGATCACCATTACCCTGTCGGCGGCGGACGCGACCGCGCACCTGGTGGAGAACCCGAGTCTGCACAGTGCCCTGTCCGGCAGGCAGATGCTGATCACCCTGCTGCTGGTCGCGCTGCTCGGCGCGGTCTTCCTGAAGGGGTTCAGCGAGGCGATCGGTCTGGCGGTGGTCCTGGTCGGGGTCTACCTGGCGCTCAACGTCGTCGTGGTGGTGAACGGGCTCTGGCACGTGGTGAAGGCCCCGCACGTGGTGACGGACTGGTCCGACGCGCTCACCACCGAGCACGGCAACGTGATCGCGATGATCGGCGTGGCGCTGATCGTCTTTCCGAAGCTGGCGCTGGGCCTGTCCGGCTTCGAGACCGGCGTCGCCGTGATGCCGCACATCGAGGGCGATCCCGAGGACACCGAGGAGAAACCGGTCGGCCGGATCCGGGGCGCGCGCAAGCTGCTCACCACCGCCGCCGTGATCATGAGCGCGTTCCTGATCACGACGAGTTTCATCACCACGGTGCTGATTCCCAAGGCCGCGTTCGAGACGGGCGGGCAGGCCAACGGCCGTGCCCTGGCGTACCTCGCCCATCAGAACCTGGGCGGCGCCTTCGGCAGCGTCTACGACCTGTCGACCATCGCGATCCTCTGGTTCGCCGGCGCCTCGGCGATGGCCGGCATGCTCAACCTGCTGCCCCGGTACCTGCCGCGGTACGGCATGGCCCCGCACTGGGCGCGGGCGGTGCGGCCGATGGTGATCGTGCTGACGCTGATCGGCTTCCTGGTGACGTGGCTGTTCGACGCGAATGTGGACGCCCAGAGCGGCGCGTACGCGACCGGTGTGCTGGTGCTGATCTCCTCGGCGGCCATCGCCGTCACCATCGCCGCCCACAAGGCCCGGCAGCGCAACTGGACCATCGGCTTCGCCGTGATCGCCGCGGTGTTCCTGTACACGACGGGCACCAACATCGCCGAACGTCCGGACGGTGTGAAGATCGGTGCCTGCTTCATCGGCGGGATCGTCCTGGTCTCGTTCCTGTCCCGGCTCAAGCGGGCCTTCGAACTGCGGGTCACCGACGTGGTGCTGGACGAGGCCGCCGAACGGTTCGTCCGCGACTACACCCACCGGCCGATGCGGCTGATCGCCAACGAGCCGAACAGCCGGGACCTGGCGGAGTACCAGGAGAAGAAGCGGGAGATCCGGGCGCACCACGACATCCCGGCCGACCTGGACCTGGTCTTCGTCGAGGTGACGGTCCGGGACCCGTCCGAGTTCGAGTCGGCGCTGTCCGTGCACGGCGAGGTGCTGCACGACCGCTACCGGGTGCTGTCGCTGGAGAGCTCAAGCGTTTCGAACGCGCTGGCGGCCCTGCTGCTGACGATCCGGGACCGCACCGGGCAAATCCCGCACATCTACTTCGAGTGGACCGAGGGCGGCCCGGTCGGCCACTTCCTGCGGTTCTTCCTGTTCGGGCAGGGTGAGGTCGCCCCGGTCACCCGGGAGGTGCTGCGCGAGGCGGAGCCGGACCGCTCCCGGCGCCCGCGCGTCCACGTCGGGTAGGGCCTGTCTTCCCAAAGGGCGGAACATGGACGTGGAAACGGAGGAGGTGGCTGGGCGGCGGTGACCGGGAAGCTGCGGGTATTCCTGGGGGCGGCGCCGGGGGTGGGGAAGACGTACGCCATGCTGCGGGAGGGCCGGCGGCTGCGCGGCGAGGGCCTGGACGTGGTGGTCGGCCTGGTGGAGACGTACGGCCGGCACGGTACGGAGGAACAGCTGGGGGACCTGCCGGTGCTGCCCCGGAAGCCGGTGTCGTACCGGGGGATGGAGCTGACGGAGCTGGACGTGGACGCCCTGCTGGCGCGCCGCCCGGCGCTCGCGCTGGTGGACGAGCTCGCGCACACCAATGTGCCCGGCGGGCGGAACGCGAAGCGCTGGCAGGACGTGCGGGAGCTGCTGGACGCGGGGATCGACGTGGCGACGACGCTCAACATCCAGCACCTGGAGAGCCTCAACGACGTCGTCGAGCAGATCACGGGCGTCGCGCAGCGCGAGACGATCCCCGACGAGGTGGCCCGGGCCGCCGACCGGATCGAGCTGGTCGACCTGAGCCCGGACGCACTGCGCACGCGGATGGCGCAGGGCGAGATCTACGCGCCGGACCGGATCGACGTGGCGCTGGACCACTACTTCCGGGCCGGCAACCTCGGCGCCCTGCGGGAGCTGGCGCTGCTCTGGCTCGCGGACCGGGTGGAGGAGGAGCTGGCTGACTACCGGGCCCGGCACGGCATCCGCGCGCCCTGGGAGACCAAGGAGCGGATCATGGTCGCCCTCAACGGTGCCCCGCAGGGCGAGCACCTGATCCGCCGGGGAGCCCGTACCGCGACCCGGGTGCATGGGGACCTCATCGGCGTGCACGTCCGGCTGGACGACGGTACGGCGCAGCGTGAGCCGCCGGGCCTGACGGCGCAGCGGGCGCTGCTGCGGGAGCTGCACGGCAGCTACGTCGAGGTGAGCGGCGGCGACGTGGCCCGGACGCTGGTGGACTTCGCCCGGACGGAGAGCGCCACGCAGATCCTGCTGGGACCGACCAGCCGCAGCAGGCTGCGCGAGCTGGTCTCCGGTTCGGTGATCAACCGGGTGATCCGGCTGGCCGGCCCGATCGATGTGCGGGTGCTGCCGCCGCCGGAGCCGGGACTGCTGACGGTGCCGCCCGCGCCCCGACGCCGTCGCCCGGCGCTGGTCCCGGTCCGGCGGCGCCGCCTGGCGTGGATGCTCGGGCCGCTCGGGGCGGTTGCGCTGGCCTGGGCGCTGTCTCCGCTGCGCGGCTCGCTCGGCCTGTCCGGCGTGCTGCTGTGCCTGCTGCTGGTGGTCGCGGGAACGGCCCGGCTGGGCGGCCTGCTGCCGGCGGCGGGTAGCACGGCGGCCGGGGCGCTGGCGGCGGACTACTTCTTCACCACACCGTGGCTCAGCCTGACGGTGGAGCGGGGCGCGGACGTCGCGGCGCTGGTGCTGTTCCTCGCAGTGGCAGGGGTGATCTCCCATCTGATCGACGGTCTGACGCGGCGCTCGCAGCAGGCGGGCCGGGCGCGCGCGGAGGCGGCGGTGCTGACCCGGCTGGCGGGGGAGACGGTGGAGTCCGGGCCGCGGGTGCTGCCCGATCTGGTGGCGGAGCTGCGGCAGGTCTTCGGGCTGGACGGTGCCGCCGTGCTGGTCCGGACGGGCGCGCTGTGGCAACCGGCGGCTTCCGCCGGGACGGCGGTGCCGTCGCGACCCGACGAGGCGTCCTTCTCCGTCGACCTGGGCGAGGACGCGGTGCTGGTTCTGCGCGGCACACCGCTCACCGAAGAGGACGCCCGGCTGCTCGGGCCGTACGTCACCCAGCTGAAGCTGGCCCGGGAGCGGGAGCGGCTGGCCGCGCAGGCGTCGGCGGCGGAGGTGCTCGCGCACACCGACGCGCTGCACACCGCGCTGCTGGAGGCCGTCGGGCAGGACCTGCGGGCGCCGCTGGCAGCGGTGCGCCAGGAGGCCGGGCAGTTGCCCGGTCCGGCCGGGCAGCGGGTCGGAGCCGAGGTGGCGCGGATGGAGCGGCTGGTCGCCAACCTGCTGGACCTGAGCCGGCTGCGGGCCGGGGTGATGCCGGTGGTGCTGCGGCCGACCGCGGTGGCCGAGGTGGTACAGGCCGCTGCCGAGGGCGTGCCAGGCGTTCGTATCGACCTTGGGCCGGGTCTGCCCCGGGTGCTCGCCGATCCCGGCCTCCTGGAACGGGCGTTCACGGACCTGCTGGCCTCGGGGCCACCGGCAGCGGTGCCGGTGGTGGTCGACGCCGGTGTGGTGGCCGGGCGGGTGGACGTCCGCGTGACGGTCCACGGCGATGAGACCGACGCCCGGGCGGGGACGGGGCCGGCGGTGGCGCGGGGCTTCGTGGAGGCGATGAACGGCGAACTGGCCGTCGAGGAGGCGCCCGGCGGCGGCACCGCCTACGTGATCAGCCTGGCCCGCTCGGTGGCCTGATGTCGTGGCACCGGACTGGCCGGCGACCCGGGGCGTCAAGATCGCGTTGTGATTTCGGGCGGCGGCGTCAGGATTCCGTCAAGGCGAGGCGGCGGCCCTGTGGCCGTCGGGTTGGGTGGCGTCGAACAAACTCGCGGCGAAGCTGGGACGGGACCATGCGCATGTACTCCGCCCGCCCCGGCGGCCGTCGCTACCGCCCTGTCCTCGACCGCCTGCCGGTCGCGGTGTCCGGCACGGTGGCCCTGGTCGCCGGTGGTGCGCTCGCGCTGGGCCTCGGCTGGCTGGACGAACTCCACGCCGGCTGGTTCCCGTACATCGCCTACACCGGGTTGGCCGCGCTGGCCGGAGCGTTTTCCCGGCCCTTGGCCGCGCCGGTGGTCGGCATGTCCGCCTGGCTGTGCTGCAACGCCTTCGCCGAACACCGCCATGCCGAACTCGGCTGGTCCGGAGTGGGGATCGAGAGCGAGCACTTCGTCCTCTTCACCGTTGCCGCTCTGGTGCTGTCGTTGCCCGCCGCCTTGCCGCGCCGGGCGATCCGCGTCGAGCGCTTCTCGGTCGGCGAGGGGGCCGAGCGTCACCGCGGTTGAGGGCCGCCGCCTCGCTGTTGTCCCCGAGGCGGCGAGCCGGTCTGCTACCCGAGACCGGGGATGAACTGGATGAGCAAGTCGATCGCCTTGATGCCTAGGAAGGGCAGTATCAGCCCGCCGAGTCCGTAGACGCGGAGGTTGCGCCGCAGGAGGTCGGTGGCGGACGCGGGCTGGTAGCGCACGCCGCGCAGCGCGAGTGGGATCAGGGCGATGATGATCAGCGCGTTGAAGATGATCGCGGAGGCGATCGCCGAGGTGGGGCTGTGCAGGCCCATGATGTTGAGGTGGTGCAGCCCGGGGTAGGCGTTCGCGAACATCGCGGGGATGATCGCGAAGAACTTGGCCACGTCGTTGGTGATTGAGAAGGTAGTCAACGCGCCCCGGGTGATGAGGAGTTGCTTGCCGACCCGGACGATGTCGATCAGCTTGGCCGGGTTGGAGTCGAGGTCGACCATGTTGCCGGCCTCCTTGGCGGCCGGGGTGCCGGAGTTCATGGCGACGCCGACGTCGGCCTGGGCGAGGGCGGGGGCGTCGTTGGTGCCGTCCCCGGTCATGGCGAGAGGTCTTGCCGTGGTTGAGGGCATCGGCCTTCGGCCTCGGGTGGTGCGTGGTCAGCGCTGGGCGTCCCGCTCTGCGGTGAAGACCGTTCTCCAGTGCTCGGCAGAGCGGACCAGATCCTCGCCGACCCGGTCCAGGAAACGGCCCATGTCGGTGAGCCGGGTGCCCGCGGGGGTGCCGGTGCCGAGGGCTGCGGCACCGTCCTTCGCCCCTTCGGCGAGGACCGCGTTCATCCGGGCGCTGGCCAGCATGGCCCGGAACCACACGTCCTCGTCGATGACGTACCGGTCGCGCCGCGCCTGCGGGTCGCGTTCGCGGCGGATCAACTCCTGCTCCTCCAGGTAGCCGACGGCCTTGGAGACCGAGGCGGGGCTGACCTTGAGCCGCTGGGCCAGTTCGGCGGCGGTGAGACTGCCGCTGTCGCAGGTGTAAAGGCAGGCGAGAACCCCGGCCATCATCCGCGGGATGCCGGTGGCGACCAGCAGGTCGGTGAACCTGTCGGCGAAGTCCTGGACCGTTCCCGCGTCCCGTCCGGCCCGGTCGGCGGCTGGAGACGGAGAGGGCTGGCCGGCGGGCGGGCGGCCGCGGCGGGCCCGCCGCTCGGTGGCCTTCTGTGCCCGGTCGGACCGGTAGCCCGCCGGGCCACCGTTGCGCATCACCTCACGGGTGATGGTGGAGGTCGGCCGGTCCAGGCGTTTGGCGATCTCGGTGTACGAGAGGTCCTCGGCCAGGCCGACTGCGATCTGCCGCCGGTCCTGCTGAGTGAGTCTGCCTCCGGGCATGGTCCCTCCTCCGTGTTGCAACCACATCCATTGCAACACATTCCAGGCAGCACTTGCATTCATCGACATACTCATTGCAAGAAAACAAAGCTTTGACCTGCATAAATGCAGCCACTTCGCAAGTTTGTGATTGCTAGCACCGCGAACGCAACATAGCCTTTTTCATGTCGCGAAGGACGCGGCAGCCGACGCAGAGGAGTTCCGAAATGGCCACCACCACCGCCACCGTCAAGCAGGTCATGGACCGGGCCGTCACCGAACAGGGCTTTCCCGGCATGGTCGCCGAGGTCCGCGACGGCGCGCGGCGCCACTTCACGGCGGCCGGCACCGCCGAGCTCGGCACCGCACGCCAGCGGCTGGCCGAGGAGCAGATCCGGGTCGGCAGCATCACCAAGACCTTCACCGCCACGATCGTGCTGCAGCTCGCCGCCGAGTACGTGCTCGGCCTGGACGACACGGTGGAGAAGTGGCTCCCCGGCCTGATCCGCGGCAACGGCCACGACGGCAACACGATCACCATCCGTCACCTGCTCGGCCACCGCAGTGGCCTGTTCGCCTTCACTCTCGACGAGGACATGCTCCGCCGCTACGCCAGCCCCGAAATGCTCGGCCACCGCTTCGACCGCTGGACCCCCGAGGAACTGGTGAAGATCTCCCTCGCCCACAAGCCCGACTTCGCCCCCGGCGAGGGCTTCGCCTACTCCAACACCAACTTCGTCCTGGCCGGCCTGATCATCGAGAAGGCCACCGGTATGTCCTACGCCGACGTGCTGGAACTGCGGATCCTGCGCCCTCTCAAGCTCACCAGCACCTACCCGGCCGGCAAGGAGACCGTCTTCCGCGGCCCGCACACCCACAGCTACTCCCGCCTGACCGTGCAGGAGAGCGACGCTCCCGTCTACGACGTCACCGAGCTGGACGCCACGTACGGCTTCGCCACCGGCGAGCTCATCTCCACCACCGGCGACCTCACCGCCTTCCTCGGCGAGCTGCTCGGCGGCCGGCTGCTGCCGCCCGCGCAGCTGGACGAGATGCTCACCATGACCCCCGTGCCGGACGGCGTCTGGCTCGACGGCTACAGCTACGGCCTGGGCCTGTCCTCCTTCGAACTGCCCTGCGGAACCACGGTGTTCGGCCATGGCGGCATGATCACCGGAAACTGGTCCTACCTCTACGGCACCCGCGACGGCAGCCGGGTGGCGGCCATGAACGTCAACGGCGACTGGAACTGCCCGCCGCTCGACCTCTTCCCCGAGGTCCTCGACACCATGTTCCGCCCCGCAGCCTGATATACCGTCACATCACGGGCGCCCCGTGCGACATCAGGCCATCACGGCTCGGCACGGTTCCGGGCAACGGTGGCCGAAGGCTTCCGCATCCCCTGCGGCGGGGCCGGGCATCCTCCGAGTGGGGTCCGCCAGGTTGATGCCGTGATCGACTACAGCGCCGGGGCCGACTCCTACGACGCCTCCCGCGGTGGCGAGGCCCGGGCGGTGCTGCTCACGAAGGTGGTGTCGGCTCGAACTGACAATCCAAACTTTTCGACCGAAACGTTTGCTTGCCGCCGCGTCGTACGTGCCTCACGGACCCCCAGATATCCGTATGTGGCCCTGCTGGCATCGTCCCTCACGTGCCTAGCGGCTTCCGGGGCACCTCAGATAAGGCTCGCGCGGTTGCTCCGCGGCGCCGACCAGGTCGGGGTGAGCCCCTGTGCGAGGGTGGCAGCGGTGGCGGCGTGGACGCACGCGAGTGCGAGGTCGAGCCGGCGGAAGGCCGGGTCGGTCGCCACGACGAGGTCCAGGTGTTCCCGTCCGGCGAGGTAGCCGCAGGCGGGCGAGGCCAGGTACGGCCCGAGGAACGCGCCCCAGACGAAACCGCTCGCTGCGAGTGTGCGAGGGCCGCGGCAGAGCTCCTGCTGACGGGACCTTGGCGAAGTCCCGGATGCTCAACGGCAGTTGGGCCTGAGCATCAACGACGTGTTGGCGGCGCGTCAGGGGTTCGTCAGGAAGGGTGAACGAGCTTGCCCCAGGCATCCGGCAGGGCTTTGATGGGGGACATGCACCGTTCGACACGCCACCACGACCGCCCGCCGCATAGCCGGCCGCGGCTCGTCGTTGTCGCGGTCGCCATCGCCGTCCGGTAGGACCGAGCTCCTTCCCGCTGGTCGCCGGCCGCACGGGCTCGGGGTTTGTTCGCTGTCGCCCGTGCCGATCACCGCAGCCCGTCCCCTGTCCTGAGCGGCTCCGAGGGCCAGGGGCGGGCGAGCGCTCTCCTCGCATCACATCATTTTCGCGCCGGCGGCCCCGGAGACGTGCGGCTTCGTGCTGCCCTGCCTTCGCACCCCGCCGGTGCCTTCCACCCTTGGATGAGTCATGTCCGACGCTGTTCTGTCCGCCCGCACCGCCCTCGTCACCGGCGCGTCCTCCGGCATCGGCTGGGAGACCGCCCGGCTGCTCACCGGGCACGGTGCGACCGTGCTCGTGCACGCCCGTACCACCGCCGAGGCGGAGGCCGCCGTCGAGCGCCTGGTCGCCGCGGGCGCCCGCCGCGACCAACTGGTCGAGCTGGCAGCCGACTTCACCAAGCTGTCGGAGGTTGCCGTGCTGGCCGGCACGGTCGTCAAGCACTACCCGTCGCTGGACCTGCTGGTGAACAACGCCGCCGCGATGGCACCCGAGCGCTGCACGCTCACCGACGACGGCAACGAGGTCTCGCTGCAGGTCAACTTCCTTGCCGCGCACCTGCTTTCCAAGCTGCTGCGGGCCCCGCTTTCGGCGGCCGGCGATGCGCGGATCGTCAACGTGTCGTCCTCGTTGCACCGCACCGCGTCGATGAACTGGTCGGACCCGCACCGGGTGAAGAAGTACTCGCGGGTCGCCGCGTACGCGCAGTCCCAGCTCGCGCTCACCATGGCGACCGCCGACATGGCCCCGGCCGGCTCCGGCATCACGGCCGTCAGCCTCAACCCGGGCCTGTGCGACACCGCGCTGCTGCCGCTGTACGGGCGGGTCGGCGCGCCGGCGGCGGAGGGTGCGGCGGCCGTGGTGCGGCTCTGCCTGCCCGAGACGGTCGTCGCCAACGGCGCCTACTTCGACGGTGACGTCATCGCGCCGGCCGCGCCGGCCGCGCAGGAGGAGCGATCGCTGAAGCGCCTGGCCAAGCTCGCCGACCAGCTGGTCGGCCGGGCCGCCTGAACCGTACCAACCCGACGATCACGAGAAAGAGCACGATGTCCAAGCACGCCCGCAAGAAGAAGGCCCGTCGGAAGAAGAATGCGAACCACGGCCGCACCGGGTGAGCTGACCTCCTGAACCCACCCGGTGCCGCGTGCCACTGGCACCGGGTGCACCCCGCGCCCCTTGGCGGCACTTGTCCGGGCTGCGGAGGACGAGTGCCGCCAGGGGGCGGGCATGTCGGCGCTGCTGGCGGAGAGCAATACTCGGCTCTGCCGAATGCGTAAACTACTGAACGCTGACAGTGACGAGCGGGGGCAGTCATCGGGTCGTGTTCCATCTGCGGAGGCTGTTCTCAATCCCTCACCTGGGCGTGCGATCTGCATGGAGCGACTTCGCCGCCGCCCTGGGGGCGCCCTGGGGTCCGAGGGCCATGGGCGGACGAGGCCGAGATGCGGATGCCTGAACCCCGCAGCTAGGATTTGTGGTGAATTGCTCGCAGCGGTTGGCCCGGAAGCCGCTCCACAGGGAGACCCAGGGTTCCGTTGCCGCCGAGTACTCCATTTCCACGGTGGCCGGAAGTGGCGCGTTCGTGGCGACCAACAGTGAACTGAAGCAGCCCACAGGTATCGCTACGGACTCCGCCGGAAACCTGTACGTCTCCAACGCCGCTAACCATCGGGGGTGCAAGGTGGACCCGACCTCCTCGAATAGCGGCACCACGAGAACATCAACAGCTACCGCTCGCCCCTGGACCGAACCTCCTCCGGATCTTCGGCGTCCGCATGAGGTGCTGGGACGTGGGAATTCCATGCCCAGGGCTGTGAGCAGCCTCCACCCGCTTTGCATTAACCGAGACAGTGGTCAAAATCGCCAGAAGCAGCGGGTGGCGAAGGTGGACTCGGGCTCGGTACCGAGTTTTGAATACTACGGCAGAAAGGGCAGATCATGCTGAACGTCTTGGGCATCCAGACGGTGAACTTCGATTTCGATGATTCGAAGGACAGCACCCGCACGGTGAACCAGAGCGTCTCCGTGCCCAGCGGCACCACGAGCATGCAGGTCTTCCTGAACTCGTTCGACCTGGAGTACACGAACAGCGACGAGTATGGCTTCGGCCGGCTGCAGGTCAACGTCGAGGCTCTCAGCGTGCAAGAGGCTCAGTGCACCGTGACGCTACGTGACAACAACACCAACTATCGCGAGTGGAGCGGGTCAGTGACCGCGATCGCCGTGTCGTTCCAGGGCTCATGAGTGCCGCGACCGTCGCCGGTGGGCTGGTCCGCGGCCCGGATACCAACGCGATCGGGCTCGGCGTCGCCAGCGGCACCGTCCGCGCGTGCTTCCAGGCGCTGCCGGGCGGCGACTGGACCGGTTGGGGGCCGCTGGCCGATGCGCCGGTGCCCTTCTTGAACACGGCGGCCGACGGCCGGCAGGGCGATGCTCTAGTGGCCGTGGCGGTCGGCACCGACGGCAGCCTCTACTGCGTCGAGTCGCCGGCTAGCAGCGGCTGGTCGGCGAGTTGGACCAAGGTCGGCTATCCTCCCGAGATCAACCTTTCCGCGGGCTGCGCGGTCGCCGCGGCCAGCACCGGAACAGTGTCGGTGGCGGTCGGCGGGGATGGCAACCTGTGGACGGTCAACCGGCCGACGGGCCAGCCCTGGTCGGGCTGGACCGATCTGGGAGCGCCGGCTGCCGGCGTCTCCTTGCTCGGTGACTGCGCTATCACCACTGTGTCGGGCGGTGCGGTACTGGCCGTCGCGGTCGGCGCGGACGGGCAGCTGCACACCATCTCCGGCACGCCCTCGTCCGGATGGGGCGGCTGGCAGTGCGCTGGCCACCCGCCGTCGACGTCGATCTCCGGGCCGGTGGCCGTCGCACGGGCCCCGGGCGGCCAGGCGGCAGTGTTCGCGGTGGGCACCGACGGCCATGGCTACACCGCGCCGGTCGGTGGTACCCCCGGCCAATTCACCCCCGTCGGCCATCCGGCAGACGCGGTCCTGCTCACCGGGGACACCGTCACCGCGGGTCTGCTCGCCGACCCCCTCGGCGGGTTGACCGTGCTGGCGCCAGCAGTTGACGGACTCGCCTACTGTCTGCAGCTGCCAGCGGGCGCCTGGGCGCCACTCGATGAACCCGGCGGCGAACTGCCGCTGCGCTCGGTCACCGGCACCGGCCCCCAGATGTACGTGGCCTGCGTGGCGGCGCCTGCCGCGGCGGAGACGGCCGCCGCGCCGGTACCGAGTCTGCGCCTGAACACGATCGTCACCTCGGACACCGTGTCGCTGCAGGTGCCCCCCGCGTCGGGCTTCCTGCTGGCCGCCGTACAGGACGCCGAGGGAACGCCGGTCCCCGGCGTCGGCCTGACCGTGGTACGCCCCGACGGATCCCCGGTGAACACACCGAGCCCTCCAAACGCCACCGGCTCGGTGGTCGACATGGCCAACGGGCTGGTCACCTCGATGCTGCAGCTGGCCCCCCAGAGCGGCGTGTGGACAGCCACCGTGCAGGGCGCCGACGACACCGATGAGGATTTCCAGGTGACCCTCACCACGCTGCCGGTGTTCAACGCACAGGCCACGATCGAGGCCACCCTGCGACAGATGTGCGATTCCGACAACGCGCCCTCGGCCGAAGACTCCAGCTGGGGCTGTGCCGCCTGCCAGTTCGGCGGCTACGCCGGCGCCGTGCTCATCGCGGCTGCCATCGCCTATGGCGTGGCGACGCTGGCGCCGGAGTCGGCGGTGGTGATCTGGCTCGCCGGCCTGGCCGGAATCACGCAGGAAGACGCACTGTCCTTCATTGTGGACCAGGGGAGCAAAGGCATCACCGCAGTGCCCGACATCGTGGCCGCAATCTGCCGGATGACAGGAAGCTGCTCGTGACCGCCACCCGGAACATGCATAACAGCAGCTCGCCGGAAAACCCCGCAGAGCTCGGCAGAAGTGACCTAGCGCTTGGTTCCGCGATCGGCGAGCCAGAGTCTGTGGCGCCCTCGATAAAACCGACCTTCCGACCGGAGGCATCCCATGCCCCGCAGATACGCCTACGCTGTCCTCTACACGGACGACGCCCTCCCGGCGCACCGCTACTTCGCCATCGCCACGAAACTCCAGAAGGGGTACTTCTTCTGGGACCGCAAGAAGAATCGCGGTGAACTCAAACCCTGGGGACAGCCCCTCAACGGGGGCGGTGGCCCGTGCCTCCCCGGCGGCGAAAGGGATCCCGGTGAGAGAATCGAGAAGGCCGCGATACGGGAGCTTGTTGAAGAGACCAACATAAACATCGGGCTTCTCCCCTCGGCCACAAACGACTGGGGCACGTACTCGGCAGCTTATTTTAACACCACCGAGGAAAACCTCAGAGAATTCAAAAACTATCTCGACAACATATGTCTGCTCGATGCGGGATATGCCGCGCGAGACATATGCAACAAAATCATCACGGACTACAATCAGATTCGCCCGAAGTACCCAGCCGCACCACGGGACAACGAACTGGAGGTGGTGCAAATCTGGGACATTCTGGATCTGAAAACCTGGCAGGTGATCCAAAGCTGGGCCAACCCCCCGGTGGACTGGTATCGCGACATTCTGACCTTCCTCAGAAACAATGTGCCGCTCGCGCAGCGCCCATTGGTTCCAGCCGAAGAAACCTCACCGCGAAGGGGCGCTCTGTAGCTGGCTAGGCCATGGTCCATTCGGACCAGTGAACGTCACCTCCGACATCGACCGAGCCGGATACAGCTTCACGGGTCTGGTGAAGGCGCAACCGGTCATGATCATGAAATAGTCGGGCGTCCGTGAGTGCGCTCTGGCCGCGGCGGCTGTGGGCGGAAAAGGTCTGGTAGCGGGCGTGCTTGGGGGTGGGTCACGGCAGCTGCCGCGGTGATCCCGCCCTCACGGTCTACGCCTGCAACAGCTCACTCTGGGCTCGTTGGGACTTGTGCTACTCGGAGGCGACTGGCGACGTAGCTGGCTCGGTCTCCTCCGTTCCATTTGTGCCAGTGGTGGGCGGTGCCGTCTGCGGCGCCCAGGAGGTCGGCGAGCATCTTCCAGTGGACCGCGCCGACGAGTGCCAGCCAGGCGCCGTTGCGTGCCTTGCTGGCGCTGGGAACGCCGAGGCGCTGGAGGCGTCGTTGCAGCGTGTTCGAGCTGAGCGGGCGCGAGGGGCGAAGGCCGGGAAAGAGATAGGGGGTCTCCTGGTCCTTGAGGGGCGCGGACAGAGGGCGGCGTTCGTGGACGAGTTGTTGGAGGAGGGCTGACAGCCGCGGGCGGAGCCAGAGTGTTTCGCGGCCGAGCTGGAGGCCCAGGACTCCGGGTTCGTCGGGGTGGATGTGGACCTGGGCGAGGGTGATGTTCACGATGCGGTCGGTGCTCTGGCCGTACTGCAGGACGAGGCAGCCGGCGACGCGGTCCGCGAGCGGCAGGCTCTCGTCGGTTTCCAGTCTGAGCGCGGTGAGCACTCGGTCGGTGTCGTTCATGATGGCGCGTTCGCCGTGCCTGCTGGAGGTGGCGATGGCGACGTCAGTGGGTGCGAGGCCGCAGGTCGCGGCCCAGAGGAGGAACGGCCGGGCGTAGTGCTGGAGGGTTGGGTTGGCGATGAGCCACCGGTCGATGAGGTGCTGGGTGATGCCGTCGATCGTTCGCCCGCGGCTGCGGAGGTGGCCGAGGAGGAGCCGGGCGGCGTTCAGCTGACGACGAAGGTGCTCGCGCTGGAAGCGGGTGAAGCCGCTACGGCTGACGTGCTGGTGCGCGAGGGGCATCAGGTGCCAGCGTGCGTATCGTGCGAGGAGAACCCGGTCCGCCGTGGTGGCGCACTCTTCGAGGCAGTGGGCGAAGTCTCTTCTCAGCTGTGCGAGTTGCTCTTCTCGCGGTTCGAGTATCTCGGCCAGGACGAGCAGGCCCCGGAGCTGCTGGACCGAGGTGGTCTGGCGCAGTGCGTCGAGGGCTTCGTGGGTGCACGGGAGTCGCCCGTTGACCATGTCGCGGATGAGCTGGCCGCCGGGCCGGCGCAGGTAGAGGATCATCGAGTAGGGGTTGTCGTACCTCTCCAGCAGTTCCGCCAGCGGCGCGAGCCGGTCGCACCTGCGGCCGTCGGCGTCGGTGAACGCCTCGGCGAGGACGAGTCGGCCCCGGCAGGGCAGGCACTGCCCCTGGAGGAGGCGGCCCATCCCTGCGCAGGTCGGGCAGCGGTAGGAGAAGGTGACGCCGGCGCACTCGGGGCACAGCGGCCCGTTGTCCTCGCGGCGGAAGACCCCGCCGAGCTGTCCGCAGCGGTGGCACTGCTCGTGGGTGAGGCGGACCGCGTCGACGCAGGTGAGGCAGACGGGTCCTTCCGGCCAGCGGCGCTCTGCCCGGGCCGGCGTCGTGCAGCGTGTGCAGGGCACGATGGCGGCGGAGTAGCACGGCACGCAGCGCGGTGTCCCGTCCCCGGTCGTCACGGGGGCCGAGGGCCGGGTGCCGCAGTCGCCACAGAGCGGCCCGGGTCGCACGCTCTCCCAGCAGCGTCCGCACCAGGGGCCGCGCTCGTCGCGGGCGGTGACCACGGCGCGGCGTCCGCATCCGGTACATGGCTGTGCCTGGTCCGCGCGGCGGCAGCCGTCGCACCACGGCTTCCCGTCCTCGTCGCGGTAGACGGCGAGTTGGAGGCGCCCGCAGTTGACGCAGGGATGCCGTGGAGTGGCTTGGCGGGCGCAGGCCCGGCAGACGCCCGTGCTGAGGATGCCGACCCTTCTGTGCCGGCCGCACTGCGGGCACAGGACGATCGGCGCCCGGCGGTCGTCGCATTTTTCGCACAGCGGTCCGTCTTCGCTGATGCGGCTGGCTGGTCTGGCGTCACCGCAGTCGACGCACTGGTGCAGCGGGCGGGGGTGAACGTGCTGGTAGCAGGCTCGGCAGACAGGGCTGCCGTCCTCCTGGCGCAGGCCGACCGGTTTGGTGAGGCCGCAGCGTGAGCACGGTTCGGCGAGGTGGTGCTGGCGGCAGCGCGTGCACCAGGGGCCCTCCGCGGTGCGGGCGGCTGGGATGACGAGCTTGCCGCAGGCCCAGCAGGGCTCTTTGGACAGGGCCTTGCGGTGGCAGCCGGCGCAGATGACGGCGCCGGCGGGGGTCTTCCTGACGGCGATCCTGGCCTGTCCGCAGGTGTGGCACAGCTGCGGCTTGCGGCGTTCGCGCTGCCAGCACCGGTGGCAGACGGGCTGGCCGGCGCGGCGCTCGGCTACGGTTCCGGGCCGGGCGCAGAGGGAGCAGGTCTCCTTGGGGTCGGCCGTCCGGTGACAGGCGTGGCACAGGCCCTGGCTCCTGATGGCCTTGTCCCGGCCGCACCGGACGCAGGTGGCGGTCTTGGGCATGGCGGTCCGTCAGCCTTCGGCGTCGAAGAAGTCGCCGGACAGCAGCGGCATGTCCGGGACCACGGGTCGGGGCCCTCGCGCGGCGGGTTCCGCGGGAGAGGCGTCGGGCTCGATCTCGACGACGAGGTCCTCGAACGTGCACTTGAGGATCTTGCAGAGCGCCAGGATGAGTTCGACGGGCATCTTGGGCGGGCGGTCGGCCTTCACGAGCCGGTAGATGTTGCTGCGGTCCAGGTCGAAGCCGTACTTCCTCAGTTCCGGTGCGAGCTTGGTGGTGGTGTACCAGTTGCGGCGAAGGGCCATGAGCTCGCGCAGCCGCCACTCGTAGCGGGGCTGGAGGGCTTCGAGGGCGCTCCTGGCCTGCGGTTCGTCGCCGTGCGGTACTGCTTTCACCGGGTCCTCCTCGAACCGCCGGGGCGGGGCTGTGTCGTCTGGTCGCTGAAGTCGTCGTCCATGTCCGCCTCGGCGTCGGCCATCGCGAAGGCGCGGGCCAGGGCCGCTTCCTCCGCCGCGTCGAGGCTTTCTCGGACCTTGAGGTTCTTGAAGTCGTTGCTGAGCGCGGTGTAGATCGCGGTGGTCGCGGCGTGCGAATGACCGACCTGGTCGGTGACGAACTGGCCGTCGTAGCCGGCCTCGATGAGTCTGGTCACGTACGTGTGGCGCATGCAGTGCGGGCCGAGCTGAGCGGGCAGTTTGCCCAGCTCACGCCAGTGCTGGAACCGCTGGTTCACCGCGCGTTCCGAGATCATCTCGTTGCGCTCGGTGGGGAACATGACGCCGTCGTCCGGGCGGTCGCTGTAGAACAGTGGGCGTACGTTCTCCATGTACAGCTGCACGGTGCGAACCGCCCACGGCCATACCGAGATCACCATCCGGCGCTTGGGAGGCTGTCCGGCGCCGGCCTTCCCCCATCGGACCGCCAGCCCCGCGTAGTCCCCGAACTCGGGCAGCTTCGCCTGACGCCGCCAGTCGTGGGTCTCCAGCCGGGCCGTCTCCCTGCGGCGCAGGCCCCAGCCGTACATCGTCGTGAACATCGCCAGGTCCCGGGCCGCGGCGAGGGCTCCCTTGTGGCCCTGTTCGCGCAGGCGCTTGATCTCCGGGTCCATCTGCCCGAAGAAGGTCTTCACCTCTGCCCTGGTCAACGGCCGGTTGCCGCTGGGCTGGCCGATGTACTCCTGCGCGTGCCGGACCGCGTTCAGGTCCCGCAGCGCGAAGCCGGTGAACATCCCGAATGTGCTCAGGCACACCTGCGGCCACTCGTAGGCCGGATCGCTCAGATAACTCAGGTAGAGCGCAAGGTCGTTCTGGTACTTGCGCATGGTGGATGTGGCGACGGTGTCCGCGAGCATCGCTGACCACCGGTCGAACAGCGTCCTGTTCCAAGCCGGCTCCCACGGATACCCGCCGGACATCGCCTGGACCTGGCGCGCGATACGAGCCCTGGTGTTGACCGTGTCCCAGGACAGCCGGCGGGCTCGCTGGTGGTCCGCGAAGCCCTGCAGTGTCTTCTCGAATACGGCCTCCTCGGGGCGGAGCATCGCCACACCCGGCAGCACATGCAGCGTCGCGACGCCCGGAACAGCTACCGAGCCCCCTGCGGCATTTCGGCCCATCCGTCACCCTCCGTGTCCGGTACACCGCCCCACCTTCCACGCGGTGGTGCGCAGCGCGCAACACTGATGCGACAGCTACACCACGATTGAGGGATTTGCAGGCCAACTCCCGCACGGGACCGACGGATCGTGATACAACTCGACTCCGCTGGGCATTGACGGTCGCGCTGGCCTGCGCGAACGGGACCGAGCCCGTGGTGCGCGTGCCGCAACATTGCTCGAAGCGTCAAGATCGCGTCAAGGCGCGCCCGGCTCGCATCAAGAGCACGTAGCCAACGGGATCCGAGAGTCGGCAGCGCTCCACGATCGTGTCAATCACGATCGATGGAGAACGCATGTCCGACACCACCACCCCGGCCGTCACGGTCGAACCCGAACCGCCGGATACCGGCGCGGGTGACGAACGGCACCGCCTCACGGCGCTCGGCGGACTGGCCGCCCTCTCGCTGGACGCCATGGCCTCGGTGGCGTACGGGCCGGAGTCGATCGTCCTGGTGCTGGCCGCGGCCGGGGCGTACGGGCTGGGCTTCACGGTCCCCGTCACGGTGGCGATCGCCGTCCTGCTGGCGGTGCTGGTGGCGTCCTACCGGCAGGTGATCGCGGCGTTCCCGGACGGCGGCGGGTCGTACGCGGTCGCCAAGGAGCACCTGGGCCGGCGGACGGCGCTCACCGCGGCGGCCTCGCTGGTCATCGACTACGTCCTGAACGTCGCGGTCTCGGTGACGGCCGGTGTGGCCGCGCTCACCTCGGCGGTGCCGAGCCTGTACGACGACCGGGTCTGGCTCTGCCTGGGCGTGCTCGCGCTCGTCACCGCGGTGAACCTGCGGGGGATAGCCGAGTCGGCGCGCTGGTTCATGGTGCCGACGGCCGTGTTCGTGCTGTCGATCCTGGCGATCGTCGTGGTCGGTCTGTTCCGCGACGCCCCGGCGAGCACCGAGGCCGCCGCAGGTCACGCCTCGGTGCTCGCCGAGAACGCCACCGCGGTCGGTGCGCTGCTGTTGCTCAAGGCCTTCGCGGCCGGGTGCTCGGCGCTGACCGGCGTCGAGGCGGTGGCCAACGCCGTCCCGTCCTTCCGCACCCCGCGGGTGAAGCGGGCCCAGCACACCGAGGTCGCGCTCGGCGCCCTGCTCGGCGTGATGCTGATCGGCCTGGCCGTCCTGATCGGCCGCTTCCACCTCCAGCCGGTCGAGGGGGTGACCGTGCTGGCCCAGCTCGCCGATGCCTCGCTCGGCCACGGCGTCGGCTTCTTCGTCGTCCAGTTCGCCACCGTGGTGCTGCTCGGCCTGGCAGCCAACACCTCCTTCGGCGGCCTGCCGGTGCTGATGGACCTGCTGGCCCGGGACAACCACCTCCCGCACGTGTTCGCGCTGCGCGCCGACCGCCAGGTCCACCGGCACGGCGTGCTGTTCCTCGCCGTGGTCTCGGCCGGGCTGCTGGTCGCCTCCGGCGGCGACGTCAACAGCCTGGTGCCGCTGTTCTCGATCGGTGTCTTCGTCGGCTTCACCATCTGCCAGGTCGGGATGGTCCGGCACTGGTGCCTGAAGCGGCCCGACGGCTGGCAATGGAAGGCCGCGCTGAATGGTTTCGGCGCACTGCTGACGGGCATCGCCACCCTGGTCGTCGCCGGCACCAAGTTCACCGAGGGCGCCTGGGGCATCGTGGTGGCCCTGCCGTTGCTGGTGGTGCTGTTCGAGGCGGTCCACCGCAGCTACGCGCGGATCGGCGAGCGGCTGGAGCTGGGCCGGGTGCCGGGCGCGGTGACCCGGCAGCGCAGCCTGGTGGTGGTCCCGGTGACGGCGATCACCCGGCTCACCCGGGACGGCCTGTCGGCGGCGCTCTCGCTCGGCGACGAGGTCATGGCGGTGACCGTGGTGCACGAGCGGGCGGACGCCGAGGCGCTGCGTCGGGACTGGGAGCTGTGGCAGCCCGGGGTGCCGCTGGTGGAGATCCCGGAGGACCACCGCAGGCTGGGCCGGCCGATCGCGGACTTCGTCAACGAGCTCGGCGCGGAGCACGCCTACGACCGGCTCACCGTGCTGATCCCCGAGGTCGAGCCCGCGCACTGGTGGGAGCGGCCCTTGCAGAACCGGCGCGGCGCGGTGATCGACCGCGCCCTGCGGCGGCACACCGATGCGGTGGTCTGCCGGCTGCGGATGCGGATGTAGCGGCGGGCCCAGCCGTCGGCCGGCCGAAACGTTCAGGACAAGCCGCGGTCTCGGGTGCATGACGCGGATATCAACGCCGCGTCAATGTTTCCGGACCACCCGTATGGACGGCATCAGGGAGGCCTAACGCGCCCCCCACGGCTGGTTTGCTGCTCCCGCCGGTTTCAGCCGGTGCCGCGAGGCCGTCCTGTCCGCTCGCGAGCACATCCTCTAGCCAGTCTGGTGGAGTCCATGTCCGATCTCATCTACGTCGGTGTCACGGTCGCCGTGTTCGCCGTCATCGCCCTGATCGCGCGGGGGGTGGAGAAGCTGTGAGCGCCGAGAACATCGCAGGTCTCATCGTGGCCGTCGCCCTCGTCGGCTACCTCGTCGTCGCGCTGATCTACCCGGAGAAGTTCTGACATGAGCTCCACTCTCGCGGGCTGGATGCAGGCCCTGGCCCTCGTGGCCGCGCTGGTCCTGTGCTACCGCCCCCTGGGCGACTACATCGCCCGCATCCTGACCACCTCCAAGCACCTCAGAGTCGAGCGCGGCATCTACAAGGTCATCGGCGTGGACGGTGATGCCGATCAGCGCTGGCCGGTGTACCTGCGCTCGGTGCTGGCCTTCTCGGCCGTCTCGGTCCTCTTCCTCTACGCCCTGATCCGCCTCCAGACCTTCCTCCTGCTGAACCTGGGCGTTTCGCAGATGGAGGGCCACCAGGCCTGGAACACCGCGATCTCGTTCGTCACCAACACCAACTGGCAGTCCTACAACGGCGAGTCCGCGATGGGACACCTGGTGCAGATGGCGGGCCTGGCGGTGCAGAACTTCGTCTCCGCGGCCGTCGGCATCGCCATCGTGGCCGCGCTGATCCGGGGCTTCACCCGGAACCGGACGGACCGGCTGGGCAACTTCTGGGTGGACCTGGTCCGGATCAACCTGCGGCTGCTGCTGCCGATCTCGATCGTCTTCGCGCTGGTCCTGGTGGCCAACGGCGTGATCCAGAACTTCCACGGCTTCCACGAGGTGGCCGGCCTCGCCGGTGACGTGCAGAAGATCCCGGGCGGGCCGGTGGCCTCGCAGGAGGTCATCAAGGAGCTGGGCACCAACGGCGGCGGCTTCTTCAACGCCAACTCGGCGCACCCGTTCGAGAATCCGACCGGGTTCACGAACTGGCTGGAGATCTTCCTGATCCTGCTGATCCCGTTCGCCCTGCCGCGCACCTTCGGCCGGATGGTCGGCGACAACCGCCAGGGCTACGCGATCGCGGCCGTCATGGCGATCTTCTGGGTCGCGTCGACGGCGCTCCTCACCTTCGCCGAGTCGCAGCACGGGGGCACTGCCCTGCAGGCCGCGGGCGCCGCGATGGAGGGCAAGGAGCAGCGCTTCGGCGTCGCGGCCAGCGCGCTGTTCGCCTCTTCGACGACGCTGACATCGACCGGTGCGGTCAACTCATTCCACGACTCGTTCACGCCGTTCGGCGGCGGCATCACGATGTTCAACATGATGCTCGGCGAGATCGCGCCCGGCGGCACCGGCTCCGGCCTCTACGGCATGCTGATCCTCGCGATCGTGGCGGTGTTCGTGGCCGGCCTGATGGTCGGGCGCACCCCCGAGTACCTGGGCAAGAAGCTCGGCGGCCGGGAGATGAAGTTCGCCTCGCTGTACATCCTGACGACCCCGGCGATCGTGCTGGTCGGCACGGGCATCGCAATGGCCCTGCCGGGTGAGCGGGCCGGGATGCTCAACAGCGGTGCGCACGGCTTCTCCGAGGTGCTGTACGCGTTCACCTCGGCGGCCAACAACAACGGCTCGGCGTTCGGCGGTCTGACTGTCAACACCGACTGGTACGACACCGTGTTCGGCCTGTGCATGGTCTTCGGCCGCTTCCTGCCGATGGTGTTCGTCCTGGCGCTGGCGGGCTCGCTCGCGCAGCAGCAGCCGGTTCCGGCCACCCCGGGCACTCTGCCCACCCACAAGCCGCTGTTCGTGGGTCTGCTGTCGGGCGTCGTCCTGATCGTCGTCGGCCTCACCTACTTCCCGGCCCTGGCCCTCGGGCCGCTCGCGGAAGGTCTTTCCTCCTGATGTCCTCGTCAACGCTTACTCCTTCTCCCACGCCGGGCGGCAAGACCGAGGGTGCGGCCTCCCACAGAGTCTCCAGCGGCCTGCTCGACCCGAAGCTGCTGCTCACCTCGCTGCCGGACGCGGTGAAGAAGCTCGACCCCCGGGTGATGGTCAAGAACCCGGTGATGTTCGTGGTCGAGGTCGGCTCGGTGGTCACCACCGTCTCCGCGATTGCGAACCCGTCGGTGTTCGCGTGGTCGATCACCGTCTGGCTCTGGCTCACCACGGTCTTCGCCAA
>NZ_JBITZP010000064.1:0-31765 GCF_044546945.1 Kitasatospora sp. NPDC053057
AAGAGCCCAGACTCCCGCGATCAACCAGCACGAGCACGGCCAACGACCCGCACGCCAGCCCCTCCGACCAGCACGTTCGAAGATGGCGAAGCTTCATTGGAAGAAGATTCAATCGACCAACCCTCTGGAACGGATCAACCGCGAGATCAAGCGCCGCACCGACGTCGTCCAGGTCTTCCCGAACGACGACGCGCTCCTGCGACTGGTCACCGCCGTGCTCTTCGAGATGCACGACGAATGGATCGCCTTCCCACGCCGCTACCTGCCCGAGGGCAGCATGGACCAGCTCTACCCCGCCGAGCACACGCGCGACGAACTTCCGCCCACCGCATGACCGTTGGTGCACGAGCACTACACCAACTCAAGGGACATGACCCTGAGCATGGCCACCCTGCGTCTGATGAAGACGCAGGACGGTCGCTGCCCGCTCTGCGGAGGGCTGCTGCTGCACGCCGACCACGAGCCGCAAAGCCCCCAGGAATGGGAGCAGTGGCTCAAGGTCACCCGCAAGGCGATCCGCAAACACGCGATCACCGCCGCCCCGGGACACGGCACGCCGGACAAACCCGCCGCCCCACGCCTGATCCACACCCACTGCCACCGACGACTGACCACCGCCACCGGACGCGGCCCAGCCCTTCTAAACAGCCTGCGAGCCATAGGGCTTGCTTGAGCCGTGCTGCGGGGAAAGCCCGCATGGCCGGTTCTGAGGGGGCGGGGGCGCAGTAATGCGCTCCCGCTACCCGACGAGATCTTCTTCTCCGTCGTCCAACGCAAAGTCGTGGCACCCAACGACTTCACGAACCTCGACCAGATCCGAGACCGGCTCCGAGCATTCGAAGACCGCTACAACGCCACGGCACAACCGTTCCAGTGGAAGTTCACCACCTCCGACCTGGACGATCTGCTGGCCCGGCTCGACCGACACACACTCGACCGACAGGAAGAATCCTCCGCCGCACCAGCAGCGTGATCAACCCCCGAAGGACTTCAGGCTCAGACCACTAAGACCGGTCCCACAGGGGTTCCAAAGACATGACGGGACCGCAGGCACGAGCCCTCCAGGTGATCACTGAGCGTCAAGAACTCCATAATCACTCAGGCTCGTGCCTGCCTTGCGTTCGGGCCCGCCTGGGCTGCCCCACCCACCATTTGCCGGTCGGTCTAAACCTGGCTGCACATGCCCATACATGAGATTCGCGGCCGATCGCCGAAGCCGTCTTTCGCGACACGAACGTCCTTCCGGAACGGCGGATCGCAGACCGCCCGGACTACGATCCACCGCAACCCGACGCACCGCATCGCGGACGCATAGGCCCAGGTCAGCGCACCCTCCCCCGTGGCTTCAGGGGCAGTTGGGGCACCTCGGGAGCTGCGAGCCGGTCACCATCGTAGCCGTGCACCTCGCCGAAGCGGGTGCCGGTCATCCACTCCTCCCGCGCCTGCCTGACATCCTCGTCAGTCCGGCCGATGAAGTTCCACCACATATCACGGGATTCCCGTCTTTGTGCAGCTCAGGACCCCAGCGGATGCTCGACGGTCAGCAAATCGTCAGCATTGGCAAACGGGGGTCAGCCAGACCATGGCAACCAAGCAGCTCGCCCACGGCATGGGCGCCTTCTTCAAAGAGTGCGAGCACCACCAGTCCCGGTGGTCGAAGTGCCCTCACGAGTACAAGATCCGGTATCGCAGCGCGACCGGACGGCAGGTCGAGGAGTCCGGCTTCACCACCCAGGACAGGGCCGTCGCTCGACTGACCGAGGTCTACAACGCAAAGAAGACCATCCCTCAGAGCCTGCGCAAGGCCGAGCGCATCAAGAAATACGGAGCGATGCAGTTCGGAGAGTACTGCGCCGAGTGGAAGACCGGCCAACGCGATCTCGCGGAGGCTTCCATCAGGCATCTCGACTCGCTCCTGGAGCATCACCTGCTCCCAGCGCTTGGAAGCCGCCGGATGGGCACCTTCGATCACAAGGTAGTGGACGGCTTCATTCAGACGATGGAGCGAAACGGCGCCGGCCTGGCTACACAGGCCAACGCCTTTGACAAGCTCAAGGCGATCCTTCTCGATGCCCACCGACTGGGAATCTTCGACGAAAACCCGCTGACTGGCGTCAAGCCCCCTCAGTACGATCCAGGGCGTGCCGCCATCCCCTCTGTGGCACAACTCCGCGAGATACGCACCGCCGGCGACGACACGTTTCTCTTGATCACCGATCTCATGAGCGGGTGCGGGATGCGCAACGGGGAAGCAGCAGCGGTCAACCTGAAGAACATCGTGGCCGACGACGTCTACCGAATCGCGGAGCAAGTCAACCAGACCACCAAGGAATACGGGCGTCTCAAGCACCGAAAGGTAGGCGAGTACCGCGACGTACCCCTTCCCGCTCGGGTGAGGGAGACCATCGAGTGGTACGCGGACAAGTACGGCACGGTCGACGGATACCTTCTGCGGCATCCGAATGATCTCAGCAAGACATTTCCCGCCCACTACCTCTCGAACCAGTGGCAGCGAATCAAGCGAGCTGGAGAGGTGGATGTTCCCGACGGAATGGTCATCTACGGCTTCCGGCATTTCTTTGCCTCGAACTGCCTCACCAACGGAATCCCGATCACCGACGTGGCCGAGTGGATGGGGCACAAGAGTCTGGACATCACATTCAAGATCTACCGGCATCTCATGCCAGGCTCGATCGGCAAGGCCGCCAAGATTTTGGACCTGGGCCTGGCCGCATAAGAATGGAAAGGGTCCCGCTTCGACCAAGCGGGGCCCTTTCCATCTCAATGTGAGTGCCGCAGCCCGCTCGATCTCACTTGATCAGCATCCAGGCAGCTTCCGCTGCTTGATCCATGCCTGAACCTCGGATACCTTGAACTGAATCTTCGCATTACGCCCCCGGCCAAACTTGTACGGAGTAAGACCAAGTCGCGGAGCCTCCCTGTAAACCCACGGTACGGACATATTCAAGTACTCCGCAATCTGCTTAGCATCCATGAACTGCGCCGACATCACCACTCCGAATCAATTGGCATAACTAAACACCTGGGGCGGAGCGCTCAGGCAGGTATCAGCCTGCGAGCGAGGGCCGGTTTGGATGGGCCGGTATTTACTGCTATGCCGAGGTCAGACCGGAGCCGCGCCCCACGCCTTGGCGGCGTGGCGTGCCCGCCGACCGTTCCGGTAGCCCCCGAGCCCACGTGACCGCGTTGAACAGCGGCGAGTGGATGGAGAGCAGGTCCAGATCACGCGCCGGCTGGTACGCGACGGGCGGTGCTGCGGCGATCCCCACGCACTTCAGGCGGGCAAACCGGAAGTCCAGCAGCGCGCCGTCCAGCAGCAATGGCGCGGCAGCTGTGGGGTCAGATGCCTCCAGTGTCTCCGGCAATCGCGCACGTGTCGGTGCCGATTGTCCCGCGAAGGGAGTGAGCACACTGTCCGAAAAGGCGCGGATTTGCAGGCCGCGCTCAGCAGCACGCTCCACCAATTGCGTGAGGCGCGGTCTTGCCGCTGGGGCGCGAGGCCGCTTGCTGTCCCGGCCGATACCGTGGAGATGAAGAGGGGGATCGGCCAACGGCGATCTGGCGGAGGGCTCTGTGGGTGGCGAAGCATCGGAGAATCCCGCCCGCCTGCCGCGGCTGCAACTGGACGAGTTGCTGGACGAGCTGCAGGCGCGGTTGGACGCTGCCCGTGGCACCCGCGATCGGGTGCACAGCCTGTTGGAGGCGGTGCTCTCGGTGGGGCGGGAGCTGGAGCTGAGGCAGGTGCTGCAGCACATCGTGGAGTCTGCGGTGGTGCTGGTGGACGCGGAGTACGGCGCGTTGGGGGTCATTGGGGACGATGAGTGGCTCGTGCAGTTCCTGCCGGTCGGCGTCACCGACGAGCAGGTCAGGCGGATCGGGCGGCTTCCGTCCGGGCACGGCCTGCTGGGCGAGCTGATTCGCAATCCCGTGCCGCTGCGGCTGGCCGAGATCTCCGAGCACCCGTCCTCGTACGGCTTCCCGGCGGGCCACCCGCCGATGCACAGCTTTCTCGGGGTACCGATCCGGGTGCGCGACCAGGTTTTCGGGAATCTCTACCTCACCGAGAAGCGCGGCGGCGAGGAGTTCGACGGTGAGGACGAGGCCGTGCTGTCGACGCTGGCGGTCGCGGCCGGCGTGGCGATCGACAACGCCCGGCTGTACGAGGAGTCGAGGCTGCGCGAGCGGTGGCTGGCGGTCAGCGGCGAGGTGACCAGCGGCCTGCTGTCGGGCATTGAGCGCCCCCAGGTGCTCGGGCTGATCGTGGATCGGGCCAGGGAGATCACCGGTGCGGACCTGGCCGTGATCGCCGTGCCGGTGGCGGGCTCGTCGGAGCTGAGGGTTGAAGTCGCCGTCGGTATGGACGCGGATGAGCATCGCGGCCTGGTCCTGCCGACGGAGGGTTCCTTCGTCGGCGCGGCCTTTCGGGCGGCCGAGCCGGTGACGAGCACGGACGTCCAGCAGGACCCACAGATCACGGCGGGCCCGCCGCGCTGGTCCGGGCTCGGGCCGGCGGTGGCCGTGTCGATGGGCACGGCTGCGGGTGGTGTCCGCGGGGTGCTGATGCTCGCCAGGGCTGCCGGGAGCCCCCTGTTCACGGCGAGGGAGTCAGGCCCACTGCTCGGCTTCGCCGGGCAGGCCGCGCTGGCGATGGAGGTGGCGGAGCGCCGCCGGGAGGCCGAGCGGCTCGCCCTATTGGAGGACCACGACCGGATCGCGCGGGACCTGCACGACCTGGCGATCCAGCGGCTCTTCGCCACGGGCATGACGCTGCAGAGTACGCAGCGCTTCATCGAGCATCCGCAGGTGGCGGAGCGGGTGCAGGAGGCTGTGGACGACCTGGACGTGACCGTGAAGATCATCCGCTCCACGATCTTCGGGTTGCGCGCCAACGACAGCGGCCCGACGGCGCGGGGGTTGCGGGTACGGATCGCGGAGGCGGTGGAGCGGGCCGCCCATGCGCTGGGCTTCGCACCAGCCCTGCGCACGGAGGGGCTGCTGGACACGCGGGTGCCGCCGGACGTCGCCGACGCGGTGCTGGCGGTCCTCGGTGAGGCGCTGTCGAACGTAGCGCGCCACGCCCGGGCGAGTGCGGCGGAGGTGGCACTGTCGGTCGGGACGGAGCTGGTGCTCACCGTGACCGATGACGGGGTGGGAATTCCGGCCCGAGGGCGGCGCAGCGGGCTGCTCAATCTGGCCGAGCGCGCCCGGCAACTCAAGGGCGAGTTGCGGGTCGGCACCCGGCCGCAGGGCGGCACGGAGCTTGTGTGGAGAGTCCCGCTGGGCTCCTCCTGACGGGTTCCCCGACGGCCGGTGGTCAGAGTTCGAGCCACTGCTCAGTGACGAGTTCAGGCTCGATGCTCAGGTACGAGGCCGTGGCGGAGCGGCTGCCGGGTCGCGGGTCGGTAGCGTGACGTTGTGCCAGGTGGGCGGGCTCGTTGACCAGTGCGGCTCGGCCGATGACAAGGACGCTCCAGCCCGGCTGCTGGGCGGTGGAGTGCAGGTTGTCGGCCTGGAAGCCCACCACGGTCCCAGGCTCGGTCATGGCGAGCGGCGAGTTCTCGGGCAGGGCGACCAGAAGGGTGCCGACGACCGTGAGGGTGAAGGTGACGGGGGGTGACGGCCGGCAGCGCGCCGTGGGTGTGAATGATCCGGCCGACGGCCGCCTGCGGCAGGAGCTGCAGGCTTCCCTCCCGGCTGTGCCCGCCGCCGACTGCGGTCGCGGCGGGCTCGGCCGAGGGGGCGAGGCCCGAGAGCGGCGGTGGGCGTTCAGAGCGGGTGTCCATCGCCTTCCTCCAGGACGGCGGCTGCCGGCATGCGCGGTGTGGCCGGCCCGGTGGGGCCGTAGCCCATCCGGATCAGCATCTGCGCGTGCTCCGCACCGTGTTGCGGATCCCGAAGCGCCCAGCGCATGTCGTGCCACTCCATGGCCTGGTAGAGCAGGGACGCCTGCACCCCATGCGCGGTGAGCAGCAGCAGGATCCGCTCCAGAGCCTGGCCTGCGCGCAGCCAGTCGGCGGGCTTGTCGGTTGTGGTGGCGAGCACGGCGATCACCGGGTGCGGCTCGAACCGGACCGAACGCTGGAAGTCGGCGGGCAGGATTGCGGAGAAGTCCCGCATCGGCAGGTGGCCGGCCGAGTCCTGTGGGCCGAGCGCGGTGGTCGGTATCCCGTAGGGGCTGTCCGGCCGGTTCTGCGGGCCGTGGATCGCATCGCGGCTCTCGGTCCGGCGCCTGGGCTCGGTGGTGCTGCGCCGTTCGGCCTCGGCGGTCAGGAAGAGCAGTCGCTCGGTCTCGGTCACGCCGGGCAGGTACAGCACCGTGCCTTCCGCCTGAGCGGCCTCGGTGAGTTCGACGAGGAGGGCGGCGGGTACCGGGCGCTCGGAGAAGGGTTGCCGGCTGCTGTGGCGGCGCCAGATGGCGTCGAACAACTCCGGGTCCTGGCTGTGCGCCTCTTGCAGCGATCCGGCCAGCCGGACGGCGGCGAGCAGGTCCGGCTCAGTGGGGCGCGGCAGGAGCCGCACGACGGGCTCCCAGCCGAGATAGCGGATGGCGATGCGGAGGTTGAGCAGCGCCGCGCCGACCGAGATGTGCAGGGCGCGTCCGGCGGGGTCGGCCATCAGCAGAGCCCGCTGGGGGGCGGCCCGCACCTCGACGGTGGCGGTCTGCGGGTCCAGCCGGAAGCGCCAGGGCTGGGTGTTGTGGATGGAGGGCGCGGCAACCGCTGCGGAGATCATCTTCTCCAGGGCCGTGGCGTCAAGAACCGTGGACGACATGACGACCTCCTGATCAAGCCGGGTGTGGAGGGATCCTCCTGGCTCCATGATGTGAGCGCTCGTACGTCCGGCGGATGGGCCGACCGGCCCCTGTCCACAGCCACCCGGTCTATCGCTGAGACCCGGGTGTCACGCCCGGTCGCAGATCAGCGTGGGCGGTGGTCCTGATGGTGGCCGCCGTCGCCGTGGCCCGTAGCCGTATCCGGCGGCACGGAGGTTTCCAGGCGGGTGGCGAGCACCGCGGCCTGGATGCGCCGCTCGACGCCGAGTTTGGCGAGCAGCCGGGAGATGTGGTTCTTGACGGTCTTCTCCGCCAGGTACAGCCGTTGCCCGATCTGGCGGTTGGTCAGGCCGTCCCCGATCAGGGCGAGGATGTCGCGCTCACGCGGGGTGAGGGAGGCCAGCGCGGGATCGGCGCCGGGCTGCTGCGGCTCGTCCGGATGGCGCAGGCTCTGCAGCAGGTGGGTGGTGGTGGCCGGGTCCAGCATCGACTGTCCCGAGGCCACCGTCCGCACCGCCGTGACCAGGTCCGACCCCTTCACCACCTTGAGGACGTAGCCGGCGGCGCCGGCCATGATGGCGTCCAGCAGGGCGTCGTCGTCGTCGAACGAGGTGAGCATCAGGCAGCTGAGCTCGGGCATCCGTGAACGCAGGTCCCGGCAGAGCGTCACCCCGTCGCCGTCGGGGAGCCTGACGTCCAGGACAGCGACCTGCGGGCGCAGTGCGGGGATCCGCACCAGAGCCTGGGCGCACGTCCCGGCCTCGCCCACGACCTCGATGTCGTCCTCGGCCTCCAGCAGGTCACGGACTCCGCGCCGCACCACCTCGTGGTCGTCCAGCAGGAAGACGCGCGTGCGCTGCTGGTCACCCAGGGTGTCTGCCGTATCCATCAGCGCTCCCAAACCGTACGCGGGCTCTCGCCTCCGAGTGTTGCCCCAACCTGGGCCACGCGCACACGGCCGTAGTGACCACCACATGAGGCGCACGTGAGTGTCGTGCTCACTGAACGGTGGCGGTACCGGTGTCCGGAAGCCGGCGCAGTCGGCGCAGGTAGGGGTCGTAGGTCCGCCTGGGTTCGAGCCGGAGGCGGGCGTCCACGCAGGTGACACCCGCCGGGCCAGCGATCAGCGGGTTGAGGTCGGCGTCGGTGAGCTGGGGCAGGTCGCAGGCCAGCCGGGAGAGCCTGGCCAGCAGGTCCTCCACAGCCTCCAGCTCCACGGCGGGCATGCCGCGGTAGCCGAAGAGCAAGGGCGTGCCGCGCAGGGTGGTGATCATGGCGTGGATATCCTGGTCGGTGAGCGGGGCGAGCCGGGCCACTCGGTCGTCGAGGAGATCGGTGGTGGTACCGCCCATTCCGAAGAGCACCAGCGGCCCGAAGACGGCGTCCTGCGCCATCCCGGCGAACAGTTCGACGCCGGGAGCTGCCATCGGCTGGACCACGGCACCGGTCATCCGCTCCCCGAAGCGATTCTGGAAGGCGCGGAATGCCTGACGCACCTCGTCCTCCCCGGCCAACCCTGTGCGAACCGCGCCGACGTCGCTCTTGTGCAGTTGGCCCGGCCAGTACGCCTTGAGTGCGACGAACCCCTGGTGGCCGAGCGGGCCCAGTGCGCCTGCGGCCAGCACGGCGGATTGGTCGTCCTTCGCCCATACCGATCTGACCATGGGCAGGCCGTAACTCTCCAGCAGGGCCGAGGTGTTCGCCGGGTCGAGCCAGCCGCCGTCGGGGTGCTGCACGAGGAAGTCCGCCACCAGGGCCTCGGCGCGTTCTCGGTCGCATCCGGTGGCGGGCATCTCCTCGCCCTGGGGTTCGGCCAGCCGGCGAGCCCGGTCGCGGGCATGGGCCAGGGCGCGGGCGGCGGCCTGAGGATCGGCGTACGCGGGAATCCGGCCACCGTCGGCGCTTTCGAGGAAACGGACCGGTACGTCCTGGTCGATGACGACGGCGGCGACCGGACGGGAGCGGCGGGCGGGTCCGTCGAGCAGGCCCCGCAGCGGATCCCGGGCGGGGTCGACGGTCAGTGCGGTGGGGGTCAGGCAGACCAGGATCGCATCGACGGCTCCGCTGTTCGCCAACTCGTCGATACAGGAGCGCACTTCGTCGGGCGAGACCGCCGGGGTGGTGTCGACGGGATTGACGGCGTTCGCGCCGCCAGGGAGGTTCGCCAGCAGCTTCGCGACCAGCGGGGCGGCAAGTTGAGGAACCGTCATCCCGGTTTCGGTGCAGGCGTCGGCGGCGAGGATGCCGATGCCGCCCGCGTTGGAGAGGATGCCGATCTTGCCTGGGGTGCCGGGCAGGGGCTGGGCGTGCAGCAGAGCCGCCGCCTCGACGAGGTCGGCGATGCCGTGGGTGGCGGTGATCCCGGCCTGGGTGAACAGGGCCTGCCGGGTGACCGTGGGGGTGGCCGCAGCTGCGGTGTGTGAGGCAGCGCCGCGGCGTCCGGCGGCGGAGCGTCCGGCGTCCACGGTGAGGATGGGCATCCGCCGGGAGACCCGGCGGGCGGTGCGGGAGAAAGCGCGCGGGCTGCCGAAGGACTCCAGGTGCAGCAGGGCCAGGTCGGTGCGGTGGTCGCTCTCCCACCACTGCAGCAGGTCGTTGCCGCTGACGTCGTACTTGTCGCCGAGTGACACGAAGGAGGAGACGCCGATGCCGAGCGCGGAGATCCGGGCGATCAGGGCGATGCCGACCCCGCCGGACTGCACCGCGATCCCGGCGCTGCCGGGCATGGGCGGCGCCGCGCCAAAGTTGGCGTCCAGGCGGCAGTTGGGGTCGGTCAGCGCCAGGCCGAGACAGTTCGGCCCGAGGAGCCGGATGCTGTGCCGGCGGCAGGAATTCAGCAGCAGCCGGGCCTGGGTGTGGTCGAGGCCCGCGGTGAGCACCGCCAGGGCGCGTACTCCCGCCTGCCCGCACTCCTCGGCGACGCCGGGCACCGCGGCGGCGGGTACGGCGAGCAACGCCAGGTCCGGGACGGCGGGCAGCATGGCGACCGACGGGTACGCCGGGGTGCCCGCCACCTCCTCGGCGTGGGAGTTGACCGCCCACACCGGGCCGGCGAAACCCCCGTCGCGGATCTTGAGCAGCACCGTGTGGCCCACCGAGCCGGGTCGGCGCGAGGCTCCGACCACCGCCACCGATCGCGGCCTGAGCAGCGGCGCCAGGCTGGCGATGTCCGCACTGCGGCCTCGCTCGTCCACCGTGCTGCGGTAGTGCTCGTCGCTCTCATCGAGCGGTACGCGGATGCGGACCTCGCCCTGCTCCAGCGTGCGATGGACAGGCAGGCCGAGGTCGCCGAAGACCTGGTGGATCGCGGTGTTGCCGGCCAGCGCGTCGGCCTCGATCCAGGTGATGCCGTGCCCTCGCACCACGTGCACCAGGTGCTCGATCAGCAAGGTGGCCACCCCACGGCGATGCCAGTCGTCCGCGACGGCGACCGCCAGCTCGGCGCGGCTGGGGTGGCCCTCGATGGTCTGGGCCTCGACCACTCCTGTGAGCTCGTCGCCGACCAGTGCGGCCAATGTCCAGAACCCCTCGCGCGGCGGCGCGCAGAGCCGGTCCGCAGCGAGTTCGGGCGCCCGTCGGCTCACGCCGAAGAAACGCATCCGGCGGCTCTCGTCGGACATCCGGGAGGAGTGCAGGGCCAGCACCGCGTCGTGGTCGGTGGGCCGCAGCGCCCGGATGGTCACCGTGGTGCCGTCCGAGAGCAGCGCCTCGGCGGTCGCGGGTGCGTCATGGGTGATCGACATGGTCTGGATCCCCTTCTCGGGCGCTGGGCCTGACCGTGCACTTCCACACTTCGCCGCCGAGCAGGGGTCGCGCATGGGCCGACCGGCCCTCATCGAACCTGCTGGTCGTCCCTTCCGGGCCTGTTGCCGTCCGAGTCGGCGGAGCCGTGGCAGGTGGGGCCGGGTCGGTCCCGCGCGGAGGCGGTCGCCAATGGGGGCCGGATGCGGATCTGGGCGACGACAGCGGCCAGAGAGCGCCTCGCCGCCCGCACCTGTGTTGGATGCGGTGAGCGCCGCCGCTGTCGCCGCGTCCGGGCGGCTGGTGGTTGACCGGGTCCTCGATCGGCGCAATCTGCGGGCCTGGGAGGGCGAGTGGCGTTCGGTGGAGCCGCACTGGTCCCAGCGCGAACTGTGAACCAGCTCCGGATGTTGGTGAGCCATTCGGCCCTGTCCAGAGGGGGGCGGCCTGTCCTGGGGTGGCCGCGGGGTGTCCAGCCTGTGCTTACTGGCAGGGGAACCGGCCTCGCGCGGCCGCAGGAAGGTGCAGGAGGGTGGCTCTGCCATGACTGGTCTGCCGAAGCACGAGAGCCGCGCGCTCGCGGCGCCGTTCGATCTGAACGGGGTCGGGCGCTATGTGCACTGGGGCGTGGTGCAGCTGTCGGTGCCGAATCTGATCGTCATCGGCCTGATGATCGTCGTGTTCGCCGCAGCGGTGCTGCTGCCGTTCCCGAAGGGGCGGCGGCGCAAATGAGCGGATCGGCCACGCAGCCGGGGCAGCCTCCCGGTGATTCTGCGCCGGAGCCGGTCGGCACGGGCGGTTGGACCGGAGCCCTGCGACGTCGCGCGGTGCGCACCTTCCCCCCCGGAGAAGCTGCTGCCGGACAATCAGCCGTCGTAAATGGCGTCCTGGATCTACGTCTTCGGGGTGCTAACCCTCGCGGCCCTGGCCGTCGTCCTGACCACCGGCGGGCTGCTCGCCCTGCTGGGACCGGGCTGGTGGCATGCGTCGGCAGTCGGCAAGTACGTCAACAGCCTGCACCTGTGGGGCAAATTCTTCATGGCCGCGTGGCGCGGCCGGCGGGCGCTGACCTGGATCACCGGTGCGGTGTGCTTCCTCGCCTCGGTGGGCACCGCGTTCACCGGCTACCTGGTGCAGCAGAACTTCGACTCGCAGTGGATCGCCTCTCAGGCGAAGGACGGCCTCAACTCGGTGGGCATCGGTGCCTGGTTCAACGTGCTGGACTTCGGCCAGATGCTGATGTGGCACATCGTGCTGCTGCCCTTCGTGCTGGCCCTGCTGACGGGGTGGCACCTGCTGCTGGTGCGCCGCCGGGGCATCGTGCCGCCCCTCACCCGGAGCATCAGGCCGCGCGGTGGCGACGACCGGGCCGCGGGGGTGCGGGCGTGAGCCGCCGGGCCGCACGGCGTGACCGTCAGTCCGAGCCGGGCCCGTTCGGCTCGCGGCCGTACGACCTGGTCAAGGAGTTCGCCATCGCGCTGACCCTGGTCGCGGTGGTGACCGTGGTCCTGGCCACGGTGTTCTCCTCCCCCGACGAGAAGCCGATCACCCTGGCGTCCTGGGCCAAGGCCGCCCCGAACGACTTCACCGCCACCGCCGTGGCCGAGCTGGGCGGGACCAGCAGCACCGCCCAGTACGGTCCGCCGTACAACACCACGCCGGGAGCCGGGCAGAAACTGGGGCCGGTCGGCCTGCAACGGGCCGGCGGTGTACGCCACCCCGTCGACACGGCACAGGACTTCGTCCTGCTGCCGCTGGGCAACGCGCCCCAGCCGCCGACCGTCCCGGCCGCGCTCGCCCAGTGGAGTGCCGCTCCCGCGTCCCAGCAGCAGGTGTGGACCTCCGCCTACGCGGACGCGCTCGCCAAGGCCCCGGACGGCGACCCGGCCCAGGTCGCGGCGGGTGACTACGGTCCCGTCCCCGCGCTGACCGCGCAGTTGCTGGAGCTGGCGCGCGGCGGCGCCCTGGACGGCGCGCTGCTCTCCCAGGGCGGCTTCTACCAGAGCGACTACACCAAGCCGCTGCTCTTCCTCTCCGACGGCGCCTATCTGGCGGACCAGGCCCGTGCGCAGCATCTGGCCGGTGACCAGTGGGGAATGATGAACGAGACCGGGAACTACCCGGGCCAGGCATGGCTGTGGCTGTACACGTTCTGGTACCAGATCGACCCGTTCAAGACGTCGCACAATGCCGACGCGCTGGTCTGGGGGCTGATGGCCCTGCTGTCGCTTGCCTTCGTGCTGGTGCCGTTCATTCCCGGCGTGCGTTCGATCCCCCGCTGGACGCGGGTCTACCGGCTGATCTGGCGTCAGCACTACCGCGAGGCCGATGAGCGCGAGCGGCTCGACCGTCCGCCGACAGGCCGCCAGTGAGCGTGTCCGGCACGCAGGAGACCCTCGCCGGGCCTGATCCCGAGGAAGGGGTGGACTTGCTGCTGCGGGATCTGCGCAGCAGCAGGCAGGGCCTGTCCTCGCGGGAGGCGGCTCGGCGGCTGGTCCACTACGGGCCGAACACGCTGCGCAGGCGGGGCGGGCGGCGCTGGCCGGGCGAGTTGGCGCGCCAGTTCACGCATCCGCTGGCGCTGCTGCTGTGGGCGGCGGCCGGTCTGGCCTGGGCGGCGGGGATCGTCGCGGTGGCTGTGGCGGTCGTGGTGGTGATCGTCGTCAACGCGGCGTTCGCCTTCGTGCAGGAGATGCAGGCGGAGCGGGCGGTGGAGGCGCTGGCCGCCTTTCTGCCGGACCGGGCGAAGGCGTTGCGCGACGGGCGGGTGCAGGAGGTGGAGGCGCTCTCGCTGGTGCCCGGGGATGTCCTGGTGATCGAGGAAGGGGATCGGATCTCGGCCGACGCCCGGCTGATGACGGGGGGTATCGAGGTCGATCTGTCGACTCTTACCGGTGAGTCGATGCCGGCGTATCGCGCGGCGGACCTGCTGGACGTCCGAGTTCCGCTGCTGCGCGCCCGTGACCTGGTGTTCAGCGGGACGACGTGCACCGAGGGCGAGGCACGCGCGGTGGTGTTCGCCACCGGCATGCACACCGAACTGGGGCGGATCGCGGCCCTGTCCGAACGCGTGGAGCGCGAGGAGAGCCCGCTGGAGCACCAGGTGCGCCGGGTGGCGTGGCTGATCGCCCTGATCGCACTGGTGACCGGCGTGGCCTTCCTCCCGGTGGCGGTCTTCGGGGCGAAGCTGCCGCTGCACGACGCGGTGGTGTTCGCCGTGGGCCTCCTGGTGGGCAACGTGCCCGAGGGCCTGCTCCCGGTGATCACCCTGGCACTGGCGCTGGGAGTGCGGGGGCTGGTCCAGCGAGGAGCGGTCGTCAAGCGGCTCAGCGCGGTGGAGACGCTGGGCTCCACCGATGTGATCTGCACCGACAAGACCGGCACGCTCACCGAAAACCGCATGCGGGTGACCACGCTCTGGACCACTGCAGGCGCCCGCGAACCCGACGCCGGGGCGCCAGCCACGGACGCTGCGCTGCGCGATCTCGCGATGGCCATGGCGGCCTGCAGCAACGCCCAGCTCGGCGGAGCGACCGACGCGGTGGGCGATCCCACCGAGGTGGCGCTGCTACGGGCGGCGGAACAACTCGGCAAGCGCCTCGATACGGCCGAGCGCGAGCGGTCGCGCCGCCGTCAGTTTCACTTCGACCCGGTCCTGAAACTGATGTCGACGCTGGATGAGCGTGACGACGGCCTGTGGGTGCACACCAAAGGAGCCCCGGAGGCGGTACTGCCCCGATGCACCACCATCCTGGAGGCCGACGGCCGGGTGTCCCCCCTGCCCCCCGTGCGCCGCCACGCCATCGAGCAGCACGTGGACGAGTACGCGAGCCAAGGGCTACGCGTCCTGGCCGTCGCCGAGCGCAGGCTGGACCCGCAGCAACCGCTGCCCGACCGCCGCGAGCAGGCCGAACGCGAACTCGTCCTGCTCGGGCTGGCGGCAATGGCCGACCCGCCACGCCCGGAGGTCGCCGACGCGGTCGCCCAGTGCCACGCCGCCGGCATCCGGATCATCGTGGTCACCGGAGACCACGCCCTGACCGCCACGGCCGTCGCCGGACAGGTCGGGATCGGCAGCGGGCACCCGACCGTGGTCACGGGTGAGGAACTCGACCGGATGAGCGAGGACCAACTGGACGAACTGCTCCGCCACGGCGACGAGCTGATCTTCGCCCGGAGCTCACCCGAAGCCAAACTGCGGATCGCCGACGCACTGCGCGCCGAGGGCCACGTCGTCGCGATGACCGGCGACGGCGTCAACGACGCCCCGGCGCTGCGGCGGGCCGACATCGGCATCGCGATGGGCCGCTCCGGCACCGATGTCGCCCGCGAAGCCTCCACCATGGTGCTCACCGACGACAACTTCGCCACCATCGCCGCCGCCGTCAAGGCCGGCCGCCGGGTCTACGACAACATCCGCAAGTTCATCCTGTACATCTTCGCCCACACCACACCCGAGGTCACCCCGTTCTTGGTCTTCGCGCTGGCCGGCGGCAAGGTCCCACTGCCGCTGACCGTCCTTCAGCTGCTCGCCTTCGACGTCGGCACCGAGACCCTGCCCGCCCTCGCCCTGGGCCGCGAACCCGCCGAGCCCGGGCTGATGGAGCGCCCGCCCCGCCCCCGCTCCGAAGGCGTCATCCGCGCCCCGATGCTGCTGCGCGCCTGGCTGTTCCTCGGCGTGATCTGCGCCGCGCTCCAGATGACGGGGTTCTTCGCCGTGCTACTCCACGCCGGCTGGCACCCCGGCGACCCCACCGGTCCCGGGCAGCCGCTCCACCATGCCTACCGGCAGGCCACCACGATGACCTTCTTCGGCATGGTCGCCGGACAGATCGGCACCGCCTTCGCCGCCCGCACCGACCATGCCTCGCTGCGCTCTGTCGGCGTCCTGAGCAACCCGCTGCTGCTCTGGGGCATCGCCTTCGAACTCGCGCTCAGCGCGCTGTTCATCTACGCCCCGCCCTTCCAATCACTGCTGGGTACGGCGGCCCTGACCCCCGGCATGCTCGCGCTCGCCGTCCCGTTCCCGTTCATCGTGTGGGGAGCCGACGAACTGCGCCGCTGGCTGCTACGTCGACGCGCATCGTTACGCTGACCGACCCAGCGCCCGGGAGCTTAGGGCGTTGGCGGCGAAGTGTGGGTGCACTCCTCTCGCACCTGAATGAGCGTCAGTGCCGTCTGGTGATGGGGGCGGAGGCCAGAGCGATCGGCCATGGGGGATCAAGCTGGTCGCCGGGGCAGGAGTGGCCACGGTCTCGCGTGGCGTGCGTGAACTGGAGGGTGGAGAGGAGCCGCTCGGCCGGGTGCGCAAGCCCGGGGGAGGTCTCCGCTGTGGTCGGCCTATTGCAGATGCCGCCGGCTGATGGATTCGGGTTCGATCGCCTCCGGTTGTCGTGCTTGCGTCAGGCATCGGGATGGGCCAGGCGGCCGAGCAGGGCCACCGCGTCGTCGAGAGGGACCGGCTGGAAGAACTGCGCGTCGACGTGCTCGACGGCGGCGATCGCGCGGGGGGCCAGATCGGCGCCAAGGCTGGTGACGCGCAGTCGCTTGGCGCGGGTGTCGGCCGGGTCGACCTCGCGTTCGATCAGGCCCTTCTGCTCCAGGGTGCGCAGCACCTGGGAGGTCATCTTGACGTCGGTGCCCGCCTGGCGGGCGAGGGTCAGCTGGTTGGGGTGCTCGCCCTGGCTGTTCAGCCACCAGGCGCAGGCGAGCAGCACGAACTGGACGTGGGTCAGGCCAAGAGGCGTCAGGGCTGCGGCGATGCCGCGCTGCCAGCGCAGTGTGGCGTGCCAGAGCAGGAAACCGGGGCTTTCGGCGGGGGTCAGTGCCCTCAGCTCCGTGCCGCGAGGTCGACGAGCGCGGCCATGGTCTCGGGCCAGTCCGCGGTGATGCCCGGACCGATCTGCGGGCCGACCTCGTCGGCGCCCTCGCCGGTGATCTCCATCCGGTACACCACCCGGGTGCGCCCCTGGTCGAGCGGGACGAGGCGGTGGGTGGTGCGCAGGACGAGACCGTCGAAGCGGGCCTCGTCGGTGAACAGTTCACCCTTGCTGACTTCGGTGACACGCAGCGCAACCGGCTCTTCCCCGGGCGGGGTCATCGTGATCTCAGCGCCTTCGGCGAACGGGCCCAGGAACTCGATCTTCTCGATCTCGGCGTTCCAGGCGCCCCAGTTCTCCACGTCGGCCCAGAGCCGCCAGATCGCCTCGCGTGCGGCGTCAGTCTCGATGCTGTGCTCGTACATCCACATGATGGCCTCCTCGACTAGATAATCTACACAGAGACTATCCATGCGAAGACTATCTGTCCAGTGGGAACCAACGCGCCCCACGGTGCGCGAAGCACCCGCAGCCACCACGACCGCGTCGCTCCCAAAGTCGCCCTTCTCCGCGTTCAGAGCGCGCCTCGCCGGACCGCACCACGCATCCAGTCACCGAGCGGCGGACCCTCCCACGCCGACTTAGCGTGGATATGCGGAGTTCTTCGTCTCGCCCACGCGCCTCGTTCGGGCCGCACCGAGTACGCGTCCCGTCTCGGGCAAGGCCCCCACCCGACGAGCCGGCGCCAGTCGCCGGGCGACCGAAGGCAGCGTGGAGGCGGCCGGCATGGATCCGCAGCACAGACCGGATGAAGACGAGGACCGACCCTCGACGCCGGTGCCTCAGGTGCGGACCAAGCTGGACGCCGAACTCAAGCAGATGACCGAGAAGCTCGGCGAGCTGACCCGCGCGCAGGCCCGCTTGCAAGGTCTGCTGGACGCGGTACTGGCCATCAGCCGAGAAATGGAGCTGCCCGCCGTCCTGCGCCGGATCGTGAGCACCGCGATGGACCTGGTCGATGCCCGATACGGCGCCTTGGGCGTGCTGGACAGGGACGGTGAGGGGCTGGCCGAGTTCATTCCCATCGGCCTCTCCGAACAACAGGTCGCCGACCTGGCCGGGGTGGAGCTGCCGCACGGGCGCGGGCTCCTCGGGCACCTGATCCAGCACCCCGAGCCGCTCCGGGTCGCCGACATCCACGCCCACCCGGAATCCGTCGGCTTTCCGCCCGGCCATCCACCCATGCTCACCCTGCTCGGGATGGCGGTCACCGTGCGCGGCCAGGTGTACGGGAACCTGTACCTCACCGACAAGCGCGACGGGTGGCCCTTCGACGCCAATGACGAGGCCGTGGTCGCCGCGCTGGCCGGCGCCGCCGGCGTCGCTATCGAGAACGCCCGCCTGTACGAGCAGGTGCGGGCCAGCGCCGAGCAGTTCCAACGCCTGCTGCTGCCTCAGCTGCCAGACCTGCATCCCTTCTCCGTCGCCGCCGTCTACCGGCCCGCAACCCCACCGCACCACCTCGGCGGGGACTGGTACGACGCCCTCCTGCTCCCCGACGGCGTGCGCGCGATGATCATCGGCGACGTCATCGGCCACGACCTGGCCGCCGCAGCCGCCATGGCCCAGGTCCGCAACATGCTCCGCGCCCTGGTCTACGACCGGGGCACCCCGCCCAGCGCCGTGCTCGCGCAGCTCGACCACACCCTGCACGCGATCACCGAGAACCCCGTCACCACCGCTTGCCTGGCCCGCATCGAACCCGCCGACCGTGCCTGGACGCTGCACTGGAGCACAGCCGGCCACCCACCGCCGCTCCTGCTCACCACCGACGGCCACGCCCGCTACCTCCACGCCGACCCCGGCCTGCCCCTGGGCGTCGACCTCGACCAGCCCCGCCCCGACCACACCCACCCACTCCCCGCGGGCGCCACCGTCATCCTGTTCACCGACGGACTCGTCGAACACCCCCACCACACCCTCGACGAAGGACTGCACGCCCTCGCCGCTACCGCCACCGCCCACGCCGACCAGCCCCTGGACCACCTGTGCCAGGCACTGGCCGACCACCACCCCAGCGACGGGCGCGACGACCTGGCGATACTCGCCCTGCGCACGCCCACCCTCGGAGGCTGAGGCGCGGCGCGGCCCGACTTCCTATCGGCCCTGCGCCGCCTGGGCGAACCCGACAGCGGCGCATCGCGGGGAACCACCTCGGGCGGCAACGCCGGGTGGAGAGTTGACCCCAGAACTCCGAGTCTTCAAGAGAAAGGGCCCGTATGCGCGAGGAGCAGCCCGGCATGTCGAGTTCGCTCGGTACGTCCAGCCTGCACGCCGTGCCGAGCGCGTCCACGGCCCTCGGGGCGGAGGAGTTGGCGGGGTTGGACGCCCACTGGCGGGCGGCGAACTACCTGGCCGCCGGGCAGATCTACCTGCTCGCGAATCCGCTGCTGACAGAGCCGCTACGCCCCGAGCACGTCAAGCCGCGGCTGCTCGGCCACTGGGGTACCTCGCCGGGGCTGAACCTGGTCCACACCCACCTCAATCGGGTGATCAAGGCCCGCGGCCTGGACGCGATCTGCGTCTGGGGCCCCGGCCACGGCGGACCTGCCGTGGTCGCGAACTCCTGGCTGGACGGCACCTACACCGAGACGTACCCAGACATCACCCGCGACGCCGCCGGCATGGCCCACCTGTTCCGGCAGTTCTCGTTCCCCGGCGGCATCCCCAGCCATGTCGCGCCCGAGACCCCCGGCTCGATCCACGAGGGCGGCGAACTGGGCTACTCCCTCTCCCACGCCTACGGCGCCGCCCTCGACAACCCCGGCCTGCTGGTCGCTTGCGTGATCGGAGACGGCGAGGCCGAGACCGGCCCGCTGGCCGCCTCCTGGCACAGCAACAAGTTCCTCGACCCCGTGCACGACGGCGCCGTGCTGCCGATCCTGCACCTCAACGGCTACAAGATCGCCAACCCCGCCGTCCTCGCCCGTCTGCCCGAACCGGAGCTCGACGACCTCCTACGTGGCTGCGGCCACCACCCCATCCACGTCACCGGTGACCATCCCATGACGGTGCATCGGGCGATGGCGGCTGCGATGGACGAGGCCCTGGACCAGATCGCGCTCCTGCAGCGCACCGCCCGAACCGAGGGCGTCACCGAACGCCCGCGCTGGCCGGTGATCGTCCTGCGCACGCCCAAGGGCTGGACCGGACCCGCCCAGGTCGACGGCCTGCCGGTGGAGGGCACCTGGCGCGCCCACCAGGTCCCGCTGGACGCCGTGCGCACCAACCCCGAACACCTGCGCCAGCTGGAGCAATGGCTGCGCTCCTACCGCCCCGAGGAACTCTTCGACGAGCACGGAAGCCCACGCGAACCGGTCCTGGCCTGCGTCCCCGACGGCGCGCGGCGCCTGGGCGCCAACCCGCACACCAACGGCGGACTGCTGCTGCACGACCTGCCGATCCCACCGCTGGAGCACTACGCCGTCCCAGTCGAGAAGCCCGGCGCCGGCCCGCACGAGCCCACCCGCGTCCTCGGCGACCTGCTGGCACAGGTCATGACCGACACCTCCGAGCGCCGCGACTTCCGCCTCGTCGGACCCGACGAGACCGCCTCCAACCGCCTCCAAGCCGTCTACCGCGCCACCGGCAAGGCATGGCAGGCCGAGGTCCTCGACACCGACGAACACCTGGAGCGCGGCGGCCGGGTGATGGAGATCCTGTCCGAACACACCTGCCAGGGCTGGCTGGAGGGCTACCTGCTGACCGGCCGTCACGGCCTGTTCTCCTGCTACGAGGCGTTCGTCCACATCGTCGACTCCATGGCCAACCAGCACATCAAATGGCTGCGCACCTCCCGCCGACTGCCCTGGCGACTCCCCATCGCCTCCCTCAACTACCTGCTCACCTCGCACGTCTGGCGCCAGGACCACAACGGCTTCTCCCACCAGGACCCCGGCTTCGTCGACCACGTCCTCAACAAGAGCCCCGAGGTCGTCCGCGTCTACCTGCCCCCGGACACCAACACTCTGCTGGCCGTCGCCGACCACGTGCTGCGCAGCCGCGACTACGTCAACGTCGTCGTCGCCGGCAAGCAGCCCTGCTTCGACTGGCTCGACCTCGACGCCGCCCGTGCCCACTGTGCCCGCGGCGCCGGCATCTGGGACTGGGCCGGCACGGACGACGGCAGCCGCGAACCCGACGTCGTTCTCGCCTGCGCCGGCGACGTCCCCACCCTGGAGGTGCTGGCCGCCACCGACCTGCTGCGCCGTCACCTGCCCGACCTCGCGGTACGGGTGGTCAACGTCGTCGACCTCGCGCGCCTCCTGCCCCAGGAGGAGCATCCGCACGGCATGCCCGACCGCGAGTACGACGCCCTGTTCACCCGCGACCGCCCGGTCATCTTCGCCTACCACGGCTACCCGTGGCTGATCCACCGCCTCACCTACCGGCGCGCCAACCACCCCCACCTGCATGTGCGCGGCTACAAGGAGGAGGGCACCACCACGACCCCCTTCGACATGGTGGTGCGCAACGACCTCGACCGCTATCAGCTCGTCATGGACGTCATCGACCGCGTCCCGGGCCTGGCCGTTCGCGCCGCGCAGGTGCGACAGCAGATGGCAGACGTCCGGTTCCGCCACCACGGCTGGATCCGCGAGCACGGCACCGACCTGCCCGAGGTCGCCGACTGGACCTGGAACAGGTGACGCACAGTCGGTCAGGGGCGAGCGTGCCGGGCTCTCGGCCAGCGCCAGCACGTCGCGACCGGGCGGCGGCCGGTCAGCGGTCCGGGCGCACCGAATCCCAGACGCATCACGGTCTGGACATGGCCGGGGCCCGTCGTCGGATCGCGCAGCCCCCACCGGGTGTCCGGCCACTCCACCGCCTGCTGGAGCAGGCCGGCCCGCAGTCCGTGCACCGTCGCCAGCAGCCAGACGCGCTCCGGCGCCTGGCCCGCACGCAACCGGCCCACCAGTAGCAGCACGTGGCGCCAGCCGACCGGGAACGGGTGCGCTCGTGGGGCCCCGGAACTCTTCACGGCCTGCGCCGGCCCGCCCCTGAGCTCGGTGACTCGTCGTCGCGGTCGTATATCGTGCCCGGGGTTCGGAGATCACCAGTGGCTGCCCGACTGTGCGGCCGGGGCGAGGAGCGAGTAGTGAGTGCGTCGCCGACGGCACCTGTGGGCAGCGGGGAGTTGAAGCGGCACCTCGGCGTGTTCGACGCCGTGGTGATCGGCCTCGGGTCGATGATCGGGGCGGGGATCTTCGCGGCCCTGGCTCCAGCGGCCAACGCGGCCGGATCGGGGCTGCTGCTGGGACTGGCGCTGGCCGCGGTGGTGGCGTACTGCAACGCGACGTCCTCGGCGCGGTTGGCCGCCCGCTACCCGCAGTCCGGCGGCACCTACGTCTACGGCCGGGAGCGGCTGGGGGGCTTCTGGGGCTACCTGGCCGGCTGGAGCTTCGTGGTCGGCAAGACCGCCTCGTGCGCGGCCATGGCGCTGACGGTGGGATCCTACGTGTGGCCCGGCCAGGCGCACGCAGTGGCCGTCGCCGCCGTGGTGGCGCTGACCGCGGTGAACTACGCCGGCGTGCAGAAGTCCGCCTGGCTGACGCGAGTGATCGTCGCCGTGGTCCTGGCGGTACTGGCCGCCGTGGTGACCGCCTGCCTGACCGGCGGCACCGCCGAGGGCGCCCGGCTGGACATCGGCGCGGATGCCGGTTTCGGCGGGGTGCTGCAGGCGGCCGGGTTGCTGTTCTTCGCCTTCGCCGGATACGCGCGGATCGCCACCCTGGGCGAGGAGGTCCACGACCCGAAACGCACCATCCCGCGCGCGATCCCACTCGCCCTGGGCATCACCCTGCTCGTGTATGCCGCCGTCGCGCTCGCGGTCACGGCCGTGCTCGGCCCGGACCGCCTGGCCCATGCCTCGGCGCCGCTGTCCGATGCCGTGCGCGCCGCCGGAGTCCCGGGCCTGGTCCCCGTCGTGCGGGTGGGCGCGGCCGTCGCGGCGCTGGGCTCGTTGCTCGCGCTGATCCTCGGTGTCTCGCGCACCACGCTGGCCATGGCCCGCGACCGCCACCTGCCTCACGCGCTGGCCGCTGTCCACCCGCGTTTCCGGGTTCCGCACCGCGCTGAACTCGCGGTCTGCGCGGTGGTCGCCGTCCTGGCCGCCACCGCCGATGTGCGCGGGACGATCGGTTTCTCCTCCTTCGGTGTGCTGGCTTACTACGCCATCGCCAACGCCTCCGCCTGGACTTTGACTCCTGCCGAAGGACGTCCCGCGCGGATCGTGCCGATCCTCGGCACGGTCGGCTGCCTGGTCCTGGCCTTCGCCCTGCCTTTGGCCTCGGTACTGTCCGGTGCGGCGGTGATCGCGCTCGGTGCCGCCGCTTACGGCCTGCGCAAGGCCCTCTCTCAGATCTGATGGGCCGTCAGCCATGTTCCGTCGTACGGAGATGCGCCGACTCGTCGACCAGCTCCAGCACGTCCGCCACCGGGCGGCGGCCGGTCAGCGGTCCGGGCGGCCCGAATCCCAGTCGCATCACGGTCTGGACATGACCGGGGCCGGCCGTCGGATCGCGCAGCCCCCACCGGGTGTCCGGCCACTCCACCGCCTGCTGGAGCAGCCCGGCCCGCAGTCCGTGCACCGTCGCCAGCAGCCAGACGCGCTCCACCGCCTGGCCCACACGCAACCAGTCCGCCGGTTCGTCCCCATGCGTGGTCAAGGTGGCCAGCTGCGGCAGCGGCTCGAAACGCTCGGACCGTACGCCGGGCGCGGGCGGGGTGCCGGTGAAGCTGCGCATCGGCACATGCGCCTCGCGATCCGGAGGCCCCAGCGCATCCGCGGGAATCCCGTCGGGTGCCTTTTCCCGGCCGCGCAGCCATCGCTGCGTCTCCGCCCGGCGCGCCGGGTCGTCGTTGATACGTTCCTCGGCCTCCGCTGTCAGGTCCATCACCCGACGCACGTCGGCCTCCTCAAGGGGACAGAAGTCCGCACCCTCGGCCCGAGCTGCCTCGATCAGTTCACCGAGCACGGCCTCGGGGACATCGCGGTTGGCGAACGGCTGGCGGCTGGAGTGGCGCTGCCAGATCGCGGGGTAGAGGTCCGGCCCATGGGGCTCAGCCCCCGGTGCGCGGGCCAACAGGTCGATCTCGGCGAGCAGGAACGGCTTCGCGGCATCGGGTAGAAGTCGTACGGACGGTTCCCAGCCGAGACGCTCGGCTGCGACCCGGATGTTGAACAGCGCGGCGCCCACCGAGATGTGCAATGCCCTGCCGTCCGGGTCTCCTGCGGGCAGGGCGCGCCGAGTGTCGGCATACACCTGGAGCCTCTGCGCGCCGGAAAGCGCGCGGAAGGTCCATGGCTGGGTGTTGTGGAACGACGGCGCGGCCTGCCCTGCGGTTGCCAGGTCCTGCCACTGCGGCGGGTCCAGGGACGGATCGGTCATGGCCCAATTCCTCCTCACCCCTCTGCCAGGATGGAACCCGAAGCGTCTCCGTGACCAGGGGCCGAACGTCCCGCCCCAGGGCGCCGCCCGGCCCCGTGTCCTGCCGGGTGTCAGACCAGAGCGCTTCCCCATGCCCTGGCCCTGCTGCGCTCGCCCTCCCTCAGCGGGCCTTCGGCGTCCTCGACGATGAAGCCTTCGGGCTCCGCCGCGAGCGTGTAGCCGTGGTGGCGGAGTCTGCGGGCGATCGCCGGGGCCGCGCCACCGCTCATCCGCGCATCTCCCCGGGTGTCGAAGGCCGCCGCGCGGGCGCCTTGCACCGCCTTCGGCAGGGTATGGAACCAGTCGCGCACTCCGGGGCCCTCGGCGCCCTCCTCGGGCTCGTGCCCGGCCTCGGACTCGTCGACCCTCATGTCGACCTTCAGGGCCATCTTGCGACTGACGCTGCGGGACATCCCTCGCATGTGCGTCGGGCCTCCGACGAGCAGTAGGTCTGCCGCCGCCGTCGCATCGGGGCTCGCCTCGGCCACCCGCAGGCAGGCGATCTGCGCGTCAGGCCGGGCCTCCCGAAGGCCATCGCCGATCGCCTCGGCGATCTCATGGGTGTTACCGAACAGGCTCTCGTACACGATCACGATTCGCATGATGTCTCACCTCCCTGCCCACACTGGCGAATGGCACCGGGCGGCGCGAGGGCCGATCGGCCCAGCCTTCGGCCCTGCTCGGGTCCGCCTGATCGCCGTGCGGCTCAGCGGCCCTCGGTGGATTCGGCCCGGGGCATCGAGGGCCGTGGTGGTGAGGTCACGCTGGCGCTGACGGCGAGGTGAGGGTGTTGTCGCTGGTGCGGCCGGCGACGTAGTCCTCGACGTTGCGAGCGGTGGTCTCGACGATCTGGCTGACCGCGTCGTGAGTGAAGTACGCCTGGTGGGAGCTGAGAAGGACGTTGCCGAACGTCATCAGCCGCGCGAGCGTGTCGTCCGTCATCACCTCCAGGGACCTGTCGAAGAAGAAGACCCCGGCCTCTTCCTCGTAGACGTCCAGTCCCACGCCGTCCAGGCGGCCCGCCCGTAAAGTCTCCACCAGGGCATGGGCGTCGATCAGGCCGCCTCGGCCAGTGTTGATCAGGATCACGTCGTCCTTCATGCGGGCGAGCGCGGTCGCATCCACGATGTGGTGGGTGTCGGGCAGCAGCGGGAGGTGGAGGCTGATCAGGTCGGACTCGGCGAACAGCCGGTCCCGGCCCACGTACTTCATCCCCAGCGCCAGGCACTCGGGATTCTCCGCGAGGTCGCAGCCGAGCAGGCGCATGCCGAAACCGGCGGCGATCCGGGTGAACGCGGAGCCGATCCTTCCGGTGCCCAGGACGCCTGCGGTGCGGCCGTGGAAGTCGCGTCCCATCAGGCCGTTCAGGCGGAAGTCGAACTCGCGGGTGCGATGGACCGCTCGGACGACCCTGCGGTTGACGGCGAGCGCCAGCGCCCAAGCGAACTCCGCGACCGAGTAGGGGGAGTACGACGAGACCCGGGCCACGGACAGGCCCAGCGCCTCGGCTTCCGGCAGGTCGATGTTGTTGTAGCCGGTGGCGCGCTGGGCGATCATCCTCGTCCCGCCGCCCGCGAGGGCCCGCAGGACGTCGGAGTCCAGGACGTCGTTGACGCTGCTGCAGACGACCTCGTAGCCGGCGGCCGTCGGCACGGTGTCACGGTTGAGGACCAGATCCAGGCAGCGCACCGTGTGCCGTCCGTCGAACGCACGCTCCAGCAGTAGGCGCTCGTCCGCGAGTACGCCGTACGCGATGATCTCCACCGTGATGCCCTCCGTGCACTGCTGGGACTGCGCGCCTGGACTCCCATGAAAACTCCCGCCCGCCCGCCGCGCACGACAGGGCCAGTATCTTCGGCGACGGCCGGGAGTGAGGCCACTGGCGGGATGCGACGTCCCCGAGTGGGCGGTCTGTTCGGCGGCCGGGACTCAGCGGAGCAAGGTCTGTCCGGTGTTTCGCCCGGCCGCGGCGGGGCGGGCCCCGGGATGGGTGTCGTCGAAGATGTAGTCGAGGTAGCCGTCGACGGAGACCACGCCGTCGACCGAGCGGCACAGCCGTTCGAGGACCGGCACCATCGTCTTGCGGTCGACCTGGCCGCGCAGTGAGACCACACCCTGGTGCACGGTGGCTCGGACGGCGCCGGGGATCAGCCGCATGGTCTGTTCGAGCACCTCATGGTTGATCTCCTGCGCGATGGCCGAGTCCTCGCGCAGGAAGACGCTCAGCAGGTCGCAGCGGCTGACGATGCCGATCAGCTGGCCGGCCTCGTCGACCACCGGCAGGCGCTTGACCTTGTGCTGGTCCATCTCCCGGGCGGTCTCGACCAGGGTCCAGCCGGGCCGAGCGGTGCGAACCGGGGAGGTCATGATCTCGCCGGCGGTGACGGCCTCGGCCCGCGCTCGGTCACGTGGGCGCATCCACAGCGGTCCGCCATGCCCCTCGGGGTCGGGCCGCACGGCTTCCTTGCGGATCAGGTCGGCCTCGGAGACCAGGCCGACCGGGTTGTCGCGCGGATCCAGGACCGGGACGGCGGTGATGTCGTTACGGGTGAACAACTCCACGATCTCTTTGAACGTGGTGGTGGGCCGGACGGAGACGACCTCACGGGTCATCACCTCTTCGACGGTGCGGTGGTGCATGGCTTTCACACCTTCTCGGGGGTGGGCACGGGTTCTGCGCGGGTAGGGGTTCGGCTTTCGTCGAGTGCAATGGTGATCTCGGGCGGGCGTTCGAGTGTGTTGTGCACGGTGCAGTGCGTGGCTACGGCGAGCAGCGCCGTTGTTCGCTCGGGCGGCAGGTCAGCGACGGCCACGCGCAGGTTCATGGAGGCGATGCGGGCCGGTCGATCGGGCGCCATCGTGTAGTCGGCACTGACCCGCAGGCCGTCCCGGGTGAGGTCGTGCCGCTCCAGATAGCGGCCCGCGTAGTGCGCGACGCACGCGGCGAGCGACGCGACGAAGAGCTCGACCGGCGTGGGACCTGTGTCGGCGCCTCCCTCCGGCACAGGCTGGTCGACGGTCAGGACGTGGCCGCGGACGGTGATCGCGTGGGAGTCCGCCCGCACGTGGGTAACCTCGATGTGGCCGGGGCGAGCGAGTGCGTCGGTCTGCGGCTGTTCGACGGCGGCGGCCTGGCGGAGCAGGAGCCCGGCGAGGTCCCTGGCCTCACGTGGTGTCAGCGATGCCCACACCTCGCTGTGGTCGTACGGCTGGCACGCGGTGTCGAGGACGACGCGGCCCATGCCGACGGGCAGGACGCCAGGCGCGAGTCGGGACACGGCTATCGTCCGGCCGCACCGGGTGTGGATCAGGCTCTGCTCGGCGGGAAGCTTCTCGACCGACATGGGGTGCCTCCATGTTCTGCGGGCCGATGACCGCTGACGAGGCGTGGGTTTCGGATGTGCCGGATCTGGTCCGGCTCGGTGCTGGGCAACGGTAATCGCGGCTTGGGCAGGGCCGGGGGTCAGCGGTGCCCGCGGGCGCCGTACGCCTGGGGCCGTTCCAGCTCGATCTCGCTGTCGTCGACGGTGTACTCCAGCGTCTGATGCACCGCCACGACGCCGTCCACCGAACGGCAGAGGCGCTCGATGACGGGGATCAGGCTCTTGCGCTCGACCCGGCCGCTCAGGGTGACCACACCGTCGTGGACCGAGGCCCGCACCTCCTCGGGGGCGAGCCGGAGTGTCTCGCGCAGGACGTCGCGGGTGATCTCCTCGCGGATCGCCGTGTCGTGGCGCAGGAAGACCTGCAGCAGGTCACGGCGGCTGACGATGCCGACCACCCGGCCGGCCTCGTCCACCACCGGTAGGCGCTTGACCTTGTGCCGGTCCATCGCCCGAGCGGCCTCCAGGACGTTCCACTCGGGTCGGGCGGTCACGGCCGGGCTGGTCATCAGCCCGCCGGCGGTCTCGGCCTCGGCGCGAGCCTGGTCGGCCGGACGCATCCACAGCCCGGGGACGCGGCCCCCGGGATCCGGGACGCCGGCCTCCTTGCGGATCAGGTCGGCCTCAGAGACCATCCCGAGCGGCCGGCCCTGTGCGTCGACCACCGGGACGGCCGTGATGTCGTTGCGGTCGAGCAGCGCCGCGATCTCCTTGAACGGTGTGTCGGGCCTGGCCGTGACGACCTCACGAGTCATGACGGCGTCGACGCTGCGATGCTGCATGGTCCTCACTCCTCCTCGCAGGTATGGCCCGCGCTCGATGCGGCTACGTCTCACACTCTGCGCTCGCGGTGGGCGCCCGCACAGGGCCGACCGGCCCGCACCTCGGGCCCCACCGGCCCTGGTAGCAGACACGCGGACCGTGGCCTGCTGGAATCTGAAAGGGCCGGTAGCACTGGGTCCGCTGCGGCGCCCCGTGACGAAGGGAGCGGATGGCCATGTCCGAGACGACACGCCCCACCTCGGTGGGCGGACCACCGCACCACGACGCTGGTGACGTCGGCCGGCGCGTCGCCCTGCGACGCGAGCGCCTCGGTCTCACGCGCGAAGAGCTCGCGGACCGGGCTGCCATGGCTCCGACCTACCTGGAGTACGTGGAGGAGCGGCCGGCCGAGATCGGCATGGAGGGCCTGACCAGGCTGGCCGGCGTCCTGGGAACCACGGTCGCCGACCTGCTGGGAGGCGGCGTTGATCTACCGCCCGGTACCGGGCAGGCGGCGGGCCGCCCCGAACTGCTTGAGCTCGATCAGCAGGAATGCCGAGACCGGCTCTCCACCCATGGCGTGGGGCGGATCGCACTGTCGACACGTGATGGCCCGGCGGTGTTCCCGGTGAACTACTCGGTCCTCGACGGAGCCGTCGTCTACCGAACCGCCCCGCACGGCTCGCTGGCCGCCACCGCCGGAACCGAGGTCGCGTTCGAGGCCGACCACATCGACGAAGCACTCAGCCAAGGCTGGAGCGTTCTCGTCGTCGGACGCGCCCAGCGGATCACCGACCCCACCGACGTGCGGCGGCTCATCGAGTCGGCCGGCTCCGAGCCGTGGGCCGGGGGCGAGCGCGACCTGTGGATCCGCATCGAACCCGAGCGGGTGACCGGTCGGCGAATCAGCTCAGGCTGAGCGCCTGCCTTCGCCCGGCGCGGCTCATCAGCGCCACAAGCCACCGCGCGCCATTCGGTGACCGTCCGGATCCGCGCTGAAGACGTGGATCGGGGTGCGGCTCGCCGCAACCGGCGCCGCTGGTCACACTGAAACCATGACTGCGCACCGACGCGCCCAGGGAGGCCGCCGTGGATGTCCCGTCCCCGACGGATCCACCGGCCGGTGAACCGACGGCGGACGGGCAAGCTCCGCGAAGCCGCCGACAGCGCGGCGCGCACTCCGCAGACGCCGACCCGGATGCTGTGGGCGTGGTGGTCCGGAAGCCGCCCGACCCGGACGCTTGGACGCTGCGGTACGAGGGCTTCGACCCGGCCGAGGAGGGCCTTCGGGAGGCGCTGTGCGCGGTCGGCAACGGCTACCTGGTGACCCGGGGAGCCGCTCCCGAGTCCCGGGCCGACGGCCTGCACTACCCGGGCACGTACCTCGCCGGTTGCTACGACAGGGCCACCTCCACCGTCCACGGCCGCACGGTGGCGAACGAGGACCTCGTCAACTGCCCCAACTGGCTGCCGCTGACCTTCCGAGCGCAAGGCACGGACACCTGGTTCGGGGCGGACGGCCAGGGCGTCGAGATCCTCGCCCAGAGCTTGGAACTCGACCTCCGCCGCGCTGTGCTGACCCGACGCGTCCTGGCCGTGGACGCGGCGGGCCGGCGTACCCACGTGGTCCAGCGACGCCTTGCCCACATGGGCCAGCCACACCTGGCCTGCCTGGAGACCGTCCTGATCCCCGAGAACTGGTCGGGCCCGATGGAGATCCGCACGGCGATCGACGGGACGGTCACCAACACCGGAGTACCCCGCTACCAGGAACTGACCAGCCGTCACACCTCACCCGCCGGACAGGGACTGGACCCGCCCGAGGTCGTATGGCTGCAGGTGGCAGCCACCGGCTCGCCGCTACGCATCGCGCTGGCCGCCCGGACCCGGGTGCACCGGGCGGGCGCGCCGCTGCCCGCCACCCGCCGCGAGGTCCTGCGGGACGGCTGGGCCGAGCAGGTCATCACCGTCGACGCGGCCCTCGGCGAGCCGGTCATCGTCGACAAGACCGTCGCCATTTACACCTCCCGTGACGTGGCCGTCGAGGACCCGCTGCGCGCCGCCCGCCGCCTCGCCGCTCGGGCCGAGGGCTTCGAGGCGCTGCTGGCCACGCACGAGCTGCGCTGGGCAGAGCTGTGGCGCCGATGCCGCACGGAGGCGGCCTTCGAAGGCGCCGACGCGCTGCGCCTGTACCTCTTCCATGTGCTGCAGACCTTCTCCGAGCACTCCGCCGACCTGGATGTCGGTGTCCCCGCACGGGGTCTGCACGGAGAGGGCTACCGGGGCCACGTCTTCTGGGACGAGCTGTTCGTCCTGCGGCTATTCGATCTGCGCTTCCCGGAGCTGAGCCGCGCGGTCCTTCGCTACCGCTACCGGCGGCTGGACGCGGCCCGGCAGATGGCCCGCGAGGCGGGCCGCCGAGGGGCGATGTACCCGTGGCAGAGCGGCTGCGACGGCTTCGAGGAGACCCCGCAGGTCCACCTGAACCCGCTCTCCGGACGCTGGCTGCCAGACCGGAGCCACCTGCAGCGCCACGTCGGCTCCGCGGTCGCCTACAACGTGTGGCAGTACTACCAGGCGACCGGGGACTCGGAGTTCCTCGCCGCTTCCGGCGCCGAGATGCTCCTGGAGATCGCCCGCTTCTGGGCCGACACCGCCACCTACGACCCGGCCAAGCAGCGGTACGTGATCCGTGGCGTCGTCGGACCGGACGAGTACCATGACGCCTACCCCTGGGCGGCCGGACCCGGAGTGGACGACAACACCTACACGAACGTCCTGGCGTCCTGGGTTCTGGCACGCGCCCTGGAGACAGTCGACCTGCTGCCTGCCTACCGCCGCGACGAACTGCTCGAACGCCTGGGCCTGGATGTGGGTGAACGCGACCGCTGGCAGGAGGTCAGTCGCCGACTGCACGTCCCCTTCCACGACGGTGTGCTCAGCCAGTTCGACGGATACGAGAGGCTGGAGGAGCTCGACTGGGAGACCTACCGGCGCAGATACCCGAACATCCGCCGACTGGACCGCATCCTCGAAGCCGAAGGCGACAGCGTCAACCGCTACAAGGCGTCAAAACAGGCCGACGTCCTGATGCTCTACTACCTCTTCCCGGCCCGCGAGGTGCGCAACCTGCTGCGGCGCCTGAGCTATCGGGTCGGCCACGACCTGCTGAGCAAGACGGCGCACTACTACCTGCGCCGCACCGCCCACGGCTCGACCCTCAGCTCCGTCGTCCACGCCTGGGTGCTGGCCCACTCCGACCGCACGGCCTCCTGGCGGCTCTTCCGCGACGCCCTCGCCGCCGACATCCACGACATCCAGGGCGGAACCACCGCCGAGGGCATCCACCTGGGTGCCATGGCCGGCACGATCGACCTGCTCCAACGCTGCTACATCGGCCTGGAAACGCGCGCGGACGCCCTGTGGCTCGACCCGAGGCTCCCTTCTCCACTGCGCCGGCTGGAGACAGAACTGCGCTACCGCGGCCACTGGGGAGTCCAGCTCACCGTCGACCACGAACGCGCAACCGTGACACTGCGCCCAGGCCAGTCGGCCCCGATCCAGGTCGGCTACCACGGCACCCTCACCACCGTGCACCCGGGCGAGACTCGAGACTTCACCCTGTGAACCCTGACGCGGGCTCGGGGCCTGTCCAGCCAACGGTGTAACTCGTGTGATGTGAATTATCGGCGGCCGACGGAGAGTCGGCCGTCGAAGGCGATGTCGAAGGCCTGGAGTGCGGGCTTCCATCGCATGGTCCAGCGCTTGCGGCCTTGG